>JAHEDF010000357.1 GCA_024641365.1 Planctomycetota bacterium
ACAAGCAGAAGAAGCACGTTTATTTTATGTCGCCAGCACGCGGGCACAGGACACTTTGCATATTATCATGCCAGCGCAGGCAAAAGTATATGGACCAAATCGGGACGGTAGCGCGCGCAGCGCAGCGGATTGGTTAATTGGTGCTCAAATTACCTGGATCGATATCACCATAGAGACCAATAAACCCGTCGAACAATTATCACTAGATAAAATTGTTCATCAGGAATTACCTGTTCTGCAATTGGCGACAAGCGATGAGCAAGTAGTGTTATCAGTTACAGATATAGCGGCTCATTCAGGTCATTCTAAAATAAAATTTAAAAATAGTTTAAGTCGGGATGAAGCCATGGCTTTTGGGATAGCGGTTCATAAATTATTAGAATATAATCAAGGCCCTGGTATTGACCGTGATGTAATAGAGCAGCATTTGCGATCATACGCAGGCATAATACCAAAAGAACGTTGGGAAAATCTAATCAAACAACTAAGCAATAAAGATCTCATTCCCGGTTTTGATGATTTTCCAAATAGATTAATTGAGCAACCTGTAGTATGTGAACGCTTCGATAGTGAAAAGGGGAAAACTACATTAGTTCATGGTGTGTGCGATGTCATTTTACAGGATAAGAAGGGCGAGTGGCATTTGTACGATTGGAAAACAGGCGACGCTGCACAAGACGACAGCAGTTTCGCGCAATTGCAATTGTATGCGGATCTTATTACACCGCATTTAGATGGCCCATTAGTGTCAATTACCATTGTAGATATTGAACGAGGCGTGCTCATTCCTGTTCCCTTCACCGTGAGTAAAGAAAAATAATAACATTCATGCATGTCATACCGCTACGGTTGCTACTAGGTATAGTGTTAGGCTTGAGCAGTGTAACAGCGTCTTTTGTTTTTATTACTGATCCAATTCAAGCTCGCGCGGTGGCGGTTGCCTCACTGTGCTTAGTCTTATGGCTAACTGAAGCGGTTCCGACTTTTGTTCCGACGCTATTGTTACTCGCTTTAGTGCCTTTGACTTTAACTGGTGATAATTACCGACTTAGTAATGTCATGGGATGGATGGCGGAACCCGTTTTATTATTATTTCTAGGTGGATTTTCGCTCGGTGTTGCTGCACAACGTTATGGTATTGATGCCGCAATTACGAGTTTAGCCGTTCGTTGGTCAGGCGGTCGCCGCCTGCGCTTACTAGCTTTGGTTATGATTTCGACGGCAACTTTATCGATGTGGATGTCTAATACGGCTGCCGCCGCTATGATGCTAGCCGCTTTACGTCCGATGTTAGCAAACACCGATCAGGATGATCGCTTTCGTATCGCATTGTTATTAGGGATAGCTATCGCGGCGAATTTGGGTGGATTAGGGACACCGATAGGGAGTCCGCCAAATGCAATTGCCGTTGCAGCATTAGCAAATGAACACCCCGTTACGTTACTCAGCTGGATGATGTTTGGCATTCCTTGTTTGGTAATTTTATTAATTGTTGGTTTTTTTGTGATTGTTGTTTTAAACCGCATTAAATCTGGCGACCAACAGCAAACCCAACCAACGGTAGCCGTTTCCATTCATGGCTGGAAAGCATGGTCGGTAGTTATTTTGTTCATGAGTATGGTTATCGCTTGGATGAGTGAGCCTCTACATGGTATTAGCGTGTCGTTAGTCGCAGTTTGTGGCACGGTCATTTTATTTGCATCAGGACTGTTAGCGAAAACAGATTTACGAAGTATTGATTGGGGTACATTATTATTAATTGCGGGCGGATTGGGGATGGGACGATTATTACAGGAATCGGGAGCCATTCAGGCATTGGCAACAGGTATCGATTGGTCGGCAATGCCTAGCATGTTACGCTTGGCAGTATTAATTTTCTTAGGTGCCGCGATGTCAGCGGTGATGAGCAATACGGCAACTGCCACCATGATTATTCCACTTGCTTACGCCATAGATCATAATCCATCGACACCTATATTAGTCGCGCTTGGAACATCCATGGGCATGTTATTTATGATCAGCACGCCACCGAATGCACTGGTTTACGGCGAAGGCGGTATGCGCATGAAGGATTTATTTTTTCCAGGAATAATAATGATGGTATTGGGATGTTTGTTACTGAGCTTCGTTGGCCCATTAGTTTTTGGATAAAATAGCGTCCGGAAGTCCGGACTTCCGGACTTCTTCAACCTGTAGACCCAGCCGATTTTTCCGCAAGTAATTTCCACACACGCAATGCCTCTGTTGCTCCCCACGCCTGCGCATCACATCCCCGCTGAGTATGTGGTGCATCGCCATCAATAATTTCTGGTAAATGCCCGTGGCAACCATTTCGTAATAAATATTCAACCGATGCTAAATAAGCGCGTGCAGTTTGAACGGCAGACGGCGTGAAATCCCATGCACGGGCAACCGCTTCACAGGCCCCTGGGAAAGTCCATGTCCAGGCAGTGCCATTATGATAGGCAGGTTTTCGCCGTGTGTCTTCATCGCCAAGATAATGTCCCCAATACGGATTTACGGGATCATTTAATAAATTCCCTTTTGCATCTTTTATGGGTAATGGCGGATCAATTGGTAAAGGAGCTAACGAACGTAATGCTCCTGGAACAAATAAATAACGGGCAGTTGCAACGACCGATCGTCGAGCGCGTTCCCCTTGGACTAATCCCAAAGCGACGGCGAGCACTTGGTTCGAGCGTAATGCATTATCTCGCACTGCGTCAGCGGCGGCCTGATCTGCTGTGGCTATGAGTAAATCAGCATAATAACCACGTTCATCTATCCAGAAACGTTCTTCTAATTGTTTTTGTGCGCGATCAGCGATTGCGTACCACGGCTCTGAAACCATTGGTAATTCTAGTTTTTGAATATGACGCAATAAGCGAATCCATAATACTTGAATTTCGATAGGATAACCTTCACGCGGCGTACCGGCCGGATGATTCGTATCCATCCAGGTAAAATGGGCGGGACTAAATACTAAACCAGATGAATTATCTACATGAATGCCAGTACTGGTCCCGCGTAAATAGCCACTAGCGATACCTAATAAAACGTCAGCAATAGTGCGACCGTTAGCATCAACGACGGTTTTATATAAATCGTTGCCGACAATCGCAGCCAATTCTTCACAAACAATCCCATACCATAACGGCGCATCACTGGTTTCACGATTACTTGCATCTTCACCGTGTATGCAGTTGGGTAAAGTGCCATTCTCCTCAAAGCGTCCAAACGCTATTAATAAATCACGTACTTCATCAATCATACCTGCGGCTAATAAACCACGAGCACAAATTAATGAATCACGACCCCAATCTAAAAACCACGGGTAACCAGCAATAACGGTTTTTAATTCATCTCGTCGCACCACATAAGCGGAAACAGCCCGAGCTAAGGTTTGCCCTAATAAATCTTTTTCTGAAAAGCCAGCACGTTTCTGACAGGCTAATAATGCCAGTTGTCGCGTTTTTTCAAAATTATTAACTGATTCAACGGCCGGTAATTCTTTGTCAGCACACGCGACAATGGTAATTGGCGCATCGTGGGGTAAGGGCAAATCAAACCATCCCGGACTCCAGGCATCACCAGTTGGCGCCTGTCCACGTTCGACCTCAATCGAATGCGGAATATGCTGCGACCATTCGTGTTGTTCTTGGTAACTGCCACCATTGGCATAAACCCGCACGCCACGATCGGCTGTTGGCGCAAAATGAAAACCAATACCATCAGTTAATGTGGTTGTGTGCGAAACAAAATGATGATCACTACCATGATTGCGTTGAGTTTCACAATGGAATGAACGGTCTTCAATATCATAGCGCGCAATTATATGGACATCACAATGATTAGGTAAATCGTTACAGGTCGTAGCCGTTAGGACGGGTCTATTTATCCGCATGACCACAGTATTTTTTCCGTCCAACATATCCATTTCTACTTGGACCGTTACCGTGCGGTTATCACCAGCATTTGCAACAAAGGTCCACGTAGCAACAGGGGAATGCTGAAATTTTATTAAATTGTTGCCATTAAGTGGCGAAATAAATCCATCTGCATTTATCCATAAACGTACGCGCTTAATAAGTACATGACGATCACTGGGTACACGTGGATGTAAGTTGGCCGCTAAAAAGCAATCATACTTAGATTTGATGGAACCTAAATCAATTTGTTGACGTGACATGCCACCAATACCATTCGTCAATAACGTAACGCCAGTTGTTAATTCACTGGTATGATGATAGGGCTCTGGCGGTAAAAATAATAAAGTGCCATAGAGTTGACGCCCTTCATCAGTAAAACGCTGTAAAATTAATCGCGCAACGCCTATGGCTGGAGGCCGTGGAACGCAGGCAACATAGCCATCTACGACAGGAACGGCACGATCAGTCATAATGGTCGTGCTGTCTGAGGATTTAATCGAAATGCTAAAAGGCACTGTATCGCGAATTATTAACGCATAATGATGAGCTACTGGCATGATACGTTTTGTATCGCGCGCATTCCATGTTGCTGTTTGTGGTGGACCAAACGAATTCATTGCAGCACGAAGTGCAGCAATTAAATCTGTTTGTGCTAAAACAGGATCAATGCGATTAAGGCATCCAGCAAAAGCACTTGGCTGATGCATTACAATTTCTGAAAGTTCCTGCCAATCATGTGGTCCAACATGTTCGACATCGAGCACATAGCCCAATACCCAAATAGCCCAAGCAGCACGTGCTCGACTATCACGATACGCATCTCCAGCTAACCCATTTGGTTGGTGGCTGGTGCTTAAACATAAACTGCAACCAGGTGTTAAATCA
>JAHEDF010000358.1 GCA_024641365.1 Planctomycetota bacterium
TGAGTTAGGGGCTGACGTGTACAGCCGTGAAGGTCATTGTATTACCTGTCACCAACCCGACGGAAATGGTTTACCAGCGGCGTTCTTTCCGCCGATTGCGGGTTCTGAATGGGTTACAGGTTCTAAAGAGCGTTTAATTACTTTGACCCTGCATGGCCTGATGGGACCAATTAATGTCAAAGGTGTCGATTATCCAGGGGTCGTTCCCATGACGCCATTTAAAGGTTTAAGTGACCAGGAAATTGCGGCCGTATTAACCTATGTGCGTAATAATTTTGGTAACAAAGCCGGCCCAGTTATGCCGGATGAGGTCAAGGCCGTGCGTGAAAAGACCAAAGATCAAGCAGGATTTGCTAGTCCTGAACAATTACTGAAAGAATTTCCGCATACAAAATAAGAGAGCGGTAAGTCAAACTACGAAACGGCTCAGTGTTGTGTGATGGGCACTCACTGAGCCGTTTAATTTTATCTCTTACTTAAAATCTTCCAATTTTTCTTCTGATACCAATTCCGGCTCAATAGATCCTAAATAATAAGGCACTTACATGGAGGACCGGAGAAACGGAGAATTACTAAGGTGGAAATCTTGTGGTTATTGAAAAAAGCACCGCTTTCCTCTTCGGTTCTCTGGTTCTCCATGTTAATTTGTTGCCATTACGGATGATTTGAGGCGGAATTAGTATGACTTACTAGCTTCAGACTCATTGTCGTCTTCAACGGCTGTACCCTCTTCGCTGTGTTTGGCGATATCTTCAGGACGGGCGCGCTTAATAAAGCCAACGGCAAAGATTAAGAGAATTAATATTGAAGCGGCAACGTGATTAATATGCAACATGGCGCGACCATGTAAGTTCCAATAACTTTTTGCTTCTTTTAATTCTTTTTCGTTAGTAAAATTACTGTCGATAGGTGGCGATGAAGAATCACTGTAGACATCAATAGTATAGGGTATGGAAATTATTGGTTTGTGATGTTCTTCTAATATGGTGATATATTGCAGTGAGGTGGTGTATTCAACGGTTTGTGGTAATGGTTGTACGCGACCGACGACATCTCCTGGTAATTCGAGCACTAATTTAAGGCCAATAGTGGCGACAGCAAGAAAAGCGGCTGTTTCTAAATGTGGGAATTTGCGCAGTAAATAAATGAAGCCCTGGGCAGCAAAACGCATCACTAAAATATAAATAAAGCCAGCAATCAGCAGTACATAAAATTTATCAGAAAGCGCAACGGCAGCAGCAATAGAGTCGACGCTAAAAGCAATATCAGTTGCTTCGACCATAACCACCGTACTCCAGAACAAAGTCAGTCCCGGAATTCGCCATAATTTTTTTGGTTGATCATCAGGTTCTAACGGATTTTGATGCGTCTGTAAAAAATGGTTAGTTGCTATCCATAATAAATAGAGACCACCTAATATTTTTAAATACCACTGACTAATAATCCACGTCGCCATACACAGAGCGATAAAAAGAAATACATAAGCACCGATAATGCCGTACCGCAGGGCTTTCCCTTGTTGTTCCTTGGGTAATTTTCGTACCAGCATCGCAAGGGCGACGGCATTATCGCACGACAACAGCCCTTCGAGAATAATTAATGTGCCAATAACAAGAAAATCACTGGGGTGAAAACGATCGAGGTCAAAAAATTCGAGGAAGCCTTCCATAAGAGGGGGCAGCGTGGTTACAGTTTTCCCAGGAACAAGCCCGATGTACGTTACAGAAGCACTATTTTATAACGTTTGCTAAGACCCGAATCGTAGTTGCGCACAGCAATGAGCTAGGTCGGTCGTTTATCTCATCAGCTAGGTGGTAAGACAAAAGCTTACAGCACGCGCATTACACATCAGGAATTTGTAATGCGTTGGTATGGCTGTTCGTTCAAAGCAGCAATTTATCGCGGCAAAGATCGCACCAAACTATAGCTTTGGCCAACTTGGATTGTCTCACCGCGGTTGTGCGCAGAAACCGAACTGCGACGAGCGCCACGACCAGCTCCAATGTTGGTATCTAAGCCTTCATAATAAATGGTGCCGCTTTGTACGCTTTGATAGGCTATCCACTCATCGCCAATGCGGACCATAGATCCTGGTAGTGAAGGAATTCCTTTAAGGCCAGTATAACGGAAACTACCTGCAGCAAAATCATTTGCTAAATCACTTTGCAAATAACCGGTCGGAGCAAAACGACCGCCGCCAGTTAATACAAAACTTAAGCGAAGGGCTGATGGAAATGGCGGTTTACGAACGGGGTTTAATCCGGTGGTTGTGGTTGGCCGCCAATTTTTCGGTCTGGTATCGTAGACCTCTGCGCCACCACCACTACCATTAATTGATTTGCCCCATGGTCCTAGTCGCGTGCTGCCGTTGTGATCAATTTGTTCCCAATCTGGCTGTCCTAAAGTTGCAGCGCTTTTATCTTTTGGACGTTGCATATTTGGTAATTCATTGAGCGCAAGCCACGCGCTAAAGTGCAAACAACCTTCGGTCAAAACCGAACTGGGAACTATGACGTCTAATTCTTCTGTGCCACCTTTTCCGTTACTCGTTGGCGATGACCAATTGTAACGCCCAGTGAAATGTAAATCGACGACGTTTGGATTATTTGCAAGAGCTCGCATGACTTGACGACCGATCCAAAATGTTTCTTCGGGTATACTAGCGGCAGTTACAGACACATTAATGTTTACAGGATTATTATCTCGATCATAGCCGCCAACGTATAAACCGTCGAAATTTGTAACCATGCGATCATTAATACCGTTGTTGGTCAGTAATGATCCAATAAAATCTAAAACATCTAAAGTGTCATCTAAAGTAATGCGACGTAAACGTGGCTGTTCATTATTTTTTTCTTCTACCCACAATCCAACCAGTGTGCGTGCATTTTGTCCACGTGTTCCTAGGCCATTTTCATGTTGTCCCGTTGTGGTGAAGGCAATTAATGTATTGCCACTACGACTTGGAGTACCGGCATAAAACCAACCATCGGCACGTTCTGGTGCTAAATGACTAATGTCATCACTGATTGCACCAAGCACGGCTATGGTTTCATCATTAGCAGAACGGCTAAATTCACCGCGTCGATATAATTCTGAACTCATCATCAAAATCGACACCATCGCGCCACTGACGACGACAAAAATCATCAGTGACACCATAATTTCGACTAAGGTAAATCCGCGTCGTGTTTGCGGAACAAGACCACTCATCGCGCTTCCTCCACTGAGAGCACCTTTGTTGGTGCACGAGCACGTAAAATGGTTTTTCCAATCATGGGTGCGGTGTTACCATTTATGGCTACTTCTTTCAAAAATTGCGGAACGCCACGGCTCGCATCAGCAGGGGGATTGCGATATTCAAAACGGACGCGTATTTCTGCGCCATCAACCGCTTTATCAGTGTACTGACTGTAGACGGCTGATGCGTCAGTAACGCCGCCAGCCTGATTTATATCCACGCTATTAGTGAGTGTCCCATTCCAATCAAATCCTTCCGTTAGTGCACTGGCAGTGACATTGTAGGTGCCCTCACCATCACTCAGCAAAGTAATATCCGCTAAGCCATTTCCGCCGGTAAAATAGGTGTCATGAAAACGAATAGGGAAACCCATCCAGGCATACATGCGACATCGTAACAAAGCATTACGCTCGTCTTGTGATCCCCAAGCCTGCGAGGCCGAATTCGGGTGCCCACTTGGATATCGTGGCCACCAACCAATTACTAAGGTATCCAGTCCGTTTTGTGGACCCCAACCACCTTTCACCGTGGTATTATACATGCCGCGTAACCATTTTGCGGTGTGGCGATTAGGCATGGCAAATAATTCCATCTGTTTGCCATCTGGTGAACACAGCATTAATGCGGGGGCATTAATGTCATCTTGTTGGTAGCGTTTTTGCCAATCGTTAGAGATACGCACCTCTTGTTCGCCAGCCCCTAAACTTTGGGTTAATCGTGACACAGGACCAATTGGTAATATGACAGCAGGCTCTGGACCAACATGCTGAACCATTGAAGAGCCTAATAACCCACGACCAATTAATTTAATTATTCGCCGATTGGTACTATTATTTGGGTTATGCTGACGTTCATAGGCAAATACTTCGCCGCCAATGAGTACCAGTCCTAAATCGCGATAGAAAATTGGATTCGATAATTCTAATAGGGGTGCACTATTTAGGTTAGCGCCAGCAGCCAACCATATATCGTCGGTTTTGAATTTTGGTGCATTTGGATTCTGAGAATATTGCCCGACAACCATATTGTCATCAGCTGCGACATTACGGGTTGTTGCCGTGCCACCAGGTTGTTCACCTGCATAAATGGCATCAACAACACCATCAAATGATTGTGAATTAGATGCCTGTAAAAATGGGTAACGCGTGTCATCACCACCAATGGTAATTTGTGCGTTATTGCCAAGCGTATAGCCAGGTGAAAATGCGGCTGCTAACGGCATTGTAAATGGCGGCTGACGAACGTTGCTCTGATTGGTAGAAATTTTACTGAGATCATTTCCGCTCCAGCCAGGATAACTCATTAATTCAAATGAGCCATCAGGCCAATGCTCTTCTAATTCTTCAGTAAAGGCAAAATAGCCATTAATGGTATCCCAACTATTGTTACCAGTGGGTTTTGCTCCTGCAGTTGTCGGAACACCATCACTTGCAACAAAACGTACACATACTTGATAAGGATGTCCATTATCTCCGGGTCCTGGATTTTTCGGAACGATGGTTAACACATCGCCTGTTTCTAAAATATGTGTACCACGAATGCCCGTTTGCACCGGC
>JAHEDF010000359.1 GCA_024641365.1 Planctomycetota bacterium
TAACAGCTCATTGCCAAGAAAGCGATAATCTTCGATCACTACATCAAGTCCGTCGCCGGTTATGGCACGCAGTAATATCGGATCGCCACCATACCAACGGATAATGTTGTCAAATTTTGCGCGTAGACGCCCATCATCCCAAGTGCGCTCTGATTCGGTAATGGTGCCATAGGCGTGTGCAACAATGCGGCCTAAATGTGGCAATGCCTGCTCCATATCGGTAATTACTTTGTGCACCGTATAATTGCCATTCTGCGCAGTGAAGTCAGCCAATAATAATCCTTCATCACTCAAAAAAGCCGCACGCACGGCTCCGTCACCGAGCCCGCGAATAATGACCGATCCGCTTAAACGTTTTCCTGGAGCAACAACTTCAAGTCGTCCTTTGCCAACCCATGCTTGAATCGGAGCGGCACGTGGTGTTTGTTCGCGAGCTATTTCCGGCACAACTGGGACGCGAACGCCACAGCCACTTACAATTACGCTAATCACCAAAGCGCAGAGTAGTAATTGGCATCGCATGCGTGACAGTTATGAGCTTATTTTAGGAACTGCCAACAGTGAGTGTCATGCAACCACACAAATTGAGAAAAAAGCAGGTGATGACGGTGGCAAAACCATGTTTACTCTGGGTTCATCGGAGACACCTATGAGTGATAACATCGTCGCAACGGTTTACGCTGCGCTAGGTCGACAATTAAAAGTGGAGGCGGATAAAATTCGTGAGCAAGCGGATACTGGGCTGGATGAATTAGGTTTAGATAGTCACGGATTGATGCGTGTCTTATTAGATATCGAACGAGATTTACAATTAAGTAGTAGTCTTGAATTACCAGATGATGCGCTTGAGAGTCCGCGTACTTTAGCTGACGGCGTGGTGCAGGAAGTCGGTGGCGGCTAAATGACCACACCAGTCGTGGTTATCGGTGGTGGTGTTGCTGGTTGTGCGGCAGCTGCGGCCTTAGCGGCACAAAAAATACCTGTCTTATTAATTGAAAAAAATGGCCATGTTGGTGGCGTCGCTGCGCAGGGTGAACATCACACCGTATGTGGGTTGGCTCCCATAGATGCACCGACACCGTCGTTATTGGAAGCATCGTACGTTGGTCCGTGGTTACCCTACATAACCACCGGAGAACCATACCGTCACGGACGTGTCTGGTTATGGCCCACCACGGCGCATAAATTACAACACGGTTTAGCTCAACGTCTGCATGAGTTATTTGTTCCAGTCCACTATTATGAAGCATTAACCGACTTACAGGTAGTCGACGGACGCGTTCAAGCAATTACCACAAATAAACAAAGTCATATTCCCGTACGAGCCATTATTGATGCGAGTGGTTCCGGTATCAGTGCATATTATATAGGAACAGACATGCGTCGTGGGGAACAATGGTCAGCTTATCGTAGTCGCTTATCACTCCCACAGATGAGTCATGGAAAAGCTGCTCGCGTACGGGCTCTCCACACCGCACAACAAATTATTGGTCATAATGCTGCGATTGCGTTGACACCAATTGAACAATCGGACTGGCAATTATCGCTCGACGTAGCTCTCGGTACAACGGTTCAGCATGCCGCACAGCAAGCCGAACAAATTGCCGCAGCATTACAGGGCAGCGTAATTACGCACGCGACCCATATTGCCGTGCGAGATAGTGGGCGACCTGCGGAACAACTCACATTAGCAGAATTATTTAACACGCAGGACCGTGGCATTTGTTGGGCAGCGTGGCCACAAGAACAACACAGCGAAAATGGAATTATTTGGTCATGGCCTGAACGTGATCGCTACGGCATACCACCGTCAGCGGTGCAATTAAAGAATGGACCACAGAACCTGTTCTTTATTGGCAAAGGTATGCCCGTTGATGCCGCAGCGGCTTCAGCGTTACGTGTTACCGGGACATGTCTTGCCCTTGGTGGGGCTATAGCCGAATTAATTATCCAAAACAATTATTAATTGAGCGATATATAGTATGGAGTCGTATCACGACTCATCTGAAGGACGTGTGCTAAATAATAAATGCGTAAATGGACGGCGCGTGGTATTTGAGTTTGGTAAACCAGTTAAAGGATCAATGCTGTCAGCAATCACTTGTTGAATCGTTTGCATAGTACGCCACGGCACATTGCCATCAGCGCGTAACTCTAAAACCACTTGTTTTTCTTGTGCGCTATCTCCGACATTGTTCGAAACTGCCGGGCTGATGTCGTATAATTGATCAAGCAAAACACGTAATTTACGCATGGCTTCAACTTCTGAGGTGTTTGCGCTATCAAAATTTTGACCAAAGCGAATACGTACCGCATCGGCAGAAAATCCACCGCCAATATTAATTACTTCATGACGCCATTCTCTATCTATGTGCACCTTTTCCGCAGTCCGTGCTGGAGGTACAGTAATTTGCTCAGCGCGCTCGCTAACCGTTAAATGGCCACACAGCATAAAAAACAACAAGAGCAAAAAAACGCAATCAATGAGTGGTACTAAATCTAAATCAGTATCGCCATAGGTGAGGACCAATGAGCGTCGTCGTTTAGCCATGATGAGCTCCTATTTGATGGTCAACGTGAGACGCGTTTAAATGTTCGCAGTAATTTTTTCTCCTTTTAATCAAACACCAATACAACGCCTTTAGCAATTGCCTGTAACCAATAAAAGGCGCATTAAATGCGTAGTATGAATGACTTATAAATGGTTGTTCTCATGACCTAAAATGCTGATATGCTCGCTCGCACTAATGAGGGGGTTCGTTCGCTGCGCGGCCACACGGCTAAGCAATTACTCGACACCCAGTAACAGGAGGCCTTATGAGTTTTGACGACCCCATTGATTACACCTTAGAAATTCGCGATTTGGGACCGCGTGGTTTTGAAGTGGTCGTTTTTGTTGTTAATCAAGGCGAAGATTGGTTGTACATTCGTCGAGCTGATGTGGTTATAACAAAAGATGGACAACCATTTGGACGACATGAAGTCTCATTTACCGAACATGATGCGCGTGGATTTGTGCGCTTGGGACAATTCGAAATAGCAGAAGGACATTTTCATCTTGCTGCCGATAGCAATCACAAGCAGCTCGATTTTCATGTCGATATTGATTATCGTTATGGTGATCATGAACAGACACAGCGCTTGGAAAAACGCATCGAAACGCAACGGATTGCGCGTGGTGATAAAGCCTGACGACCCTTGCGGCGCTTTCAGTTATTGGCACAACTGCCAACATCATGAACGCAGCACAATTTCTCGAATTACCCGCCGAACAACTCACCGCGCACCAACCGCCAGCGCTCTTAGTGGAAAAAGCGTTATCCATAGACGAAAATAATGGGCGTGTACGCCTCAAATCACATCACGGATTAGATTGCTTACAATTAACCGAAGCCTGTGCGCAAGCATTAGCCGTCATCATGGGTTTGCGCTTACGTGGCGACGGCAACAATGTGGCTGCTTCCGGTATGTTGGTTGGCGCAAAATCAATTCGCTTATTACGTCCGATTGCTCCGGGAGAAATTGTTGAAATTACGGGAAAGCAGACGGCGGAATTAGGTCCGCTGCAATTATATGAGGTACAAGCAGAAATCGGCACTGAAGTCGTGATGACCGGAGAATTAAAAGTCGCCAGAACCGGAGCTGAATCGTGAAACGAATTCGCATGCGTATTGGTGACGATTGGGACACGATGTTGGTGACAACACCAGTGCATTTTAGTGAAGTCGATTCGATGAAAATTGCCTGGCATGGTCATTATTTGCGTTATTGCGAAACCGCGCGTGAAGCCTGGTGTAGTGCCCGTGGTTTATCGTATCATCAAATGGAAGATGTCGGTTCGGTTGCGCCGGTCGTACGCTGCCAATTGGAATATTTACGACCCGCTAAAATGGGACAGGTATTGACAGTTAAAATTGGTCGTGTCCCTGACTCGCAACCAACCCTCAATTTATTTTATGAAATCTATAATCCGACCCAGGAATTATTGTGTGTGGCAGAAACCGTCCAGGTCTTTGTTGATTTGCATGCTATTCCATTTTTGTCAGCGCCACCACCAGTAGAAGCGATGTTTGCATTGAGTGACGCTAACCGCCCGAAAAAGGACTCCTAAATGCACCCGAATGCTGATGCTATTGAATCCGTTCTAACGGTAGAAGGCACTGAAGATAAAGCCACGGGAACAGCGCGTTTCTGTAGCGATTTGCCAGTTTTAACGGGACATTTCCCAGGGAATCCGCTCATCCCCGGCGTGCATGTATTAGCATTGGTAGCCGAGGTCGCTCGTCGTACCGGAATTGCTTATGGCATGGTGCAAGCCGTCGAAAAAGCAAAATGGTCTGCGCCTGTTTATCCGAACGAAGATTTACAAATTGCGGTTACCTGTCGTCCAGTTGACGGTGGCTATCGTTTGGATGGCGAGGTCAAAAAAGGCGACGTTGTTTGTGCAACCTGTCGCTTAATTCTCGGTTAATTTTGTACCGTTATCCCACGGGCTGCCGGGCACAGTGCTTTACTGCGCAACTGACGTTCTGCTAACAACGGCAATAATTTATTAACGGTATTCAAACAAATAGTACGGTCTTTTACGCGTTTTGGCTCATGACCATCATGTAAGGTTAATATCGCTCCAGGACGCAGTCCGCGTTGTAGTCGTTCAACGACTTTCTCTACCGGAGCTGTCCCAGTGTCGAGTCCACGACAGCTCCATGTCACGGTTCGTAATCCTAATTGACCAACCACAAATCCAACAATGGGATTTTTTAAACCAACAGGTGGTCTGAATAAAATA
>JAHEDF010000360.1 GCA_024641365.1 Planctomycetota bacterium
GAAGCCTCATAAAATTAGAAGAGCTTATTATAACGGACACTAAAATTTCCGAGCTCACAAGTTTATCAGGATTAACCTCGTTACATACTCTAACTTTAGAGAGGCAAGAGATAGATGATATTACACCATTAGCAAGTCTCCATAAATTAAATAGTCTTCATATAACGCATATGAAAATTTCAGATATTACACCATTGAAAGGCTTAACCGCATTAGAGGACCTCAATTTACAAGGGAAGGGAATAACAGAGATCGCCTCATTATCAGGCATGACCAAACTAAAGCGTCTCTGTTTAACCGAGACATCGATTGCCGATTTTACGCCGTTAATGAGCTCAACAAAATTAGAGCACCTGGAATTAGTGGATGAAAAAATTCAAGATCTTACAGTATTATCGGGATTAACTGCGCTAGAATCCCTCGAGTTGGTATATACAGAGTCCACGGATTTTACGCCCTTAATGAGCTTAAAGGGGCTAAAGAGGCTCGTCCTTGGGGGTAAATCAATTACAGATTTATCTTTTTTAAATAGCTTTGAGCAGCTTGAGGATTTTAGCTTGTGGTATACTTCAGTTACTGATTTAACACCATTGGCAAGCGCAACTAAACTGAAATATCTCAGATTATGCAGTGCTTCAATTGCGGATATAAAACCCTTAGCTAAACTAACTAATTTAGAATCTATTCGGTTAATACAGACAGCCGTCACCGATTTAACCCCACTCCATCGGCTCAGCAAACTTCGAACAATTGAAATAGAAAATACACCGATAGATTAAGCTCACGTTGAATATCTTAAAATAATATTACCAAGTTCCAAAGTGGAATTTCATGAAATACGGGAATAAATAAAGTCTCCATCTTGTATACGGATGGAATTTTTATCAATTAAATGTAACCATGCGCAATGCCATCTCACGAATTAATGACTTTTATCAATTTCACTATTAATGAACTGGGCGAGGCGGTTTTCATGATATCATTGGAAGAGGCAATGGAGCGCAACAAAAAAAGTCTATTAGAGATCAAGGAAAGAGAAAAAAGGTATTTAGCCAGGAAGAGGGAATTGGAAATAGTTATTAAATCAATTATGATATGCTCATTTATTACAATTTTTTCAACAAATTGCGTAGTGCTATCCGGGTTATATTTTGTTAATCAACTTATATTCATAGGCGTAGCTAGCATGCTTGGATTTATGGTTGGCAGCATTATAGATAAATGTGGCCTCTATTTGCTATCCAGCGCCATGATTTCCTGTCTGGTTGCTTTCTGCGGTCTCTGGACGACGGTATTTATAGTAATTTCCCTCGGATTGGCTACCGCAGCCAACCTCGTAATATTATTTTTTACAAGTACATTTTTAACTATAGGATTGTCTGTTATTGCGGCCATTGTTGGACTGCTTAATAATCAATTTGATGATGATACGATTATGATTTAGCGGCCAATCGCTTGTTTGCTGGCAAAGTAAGAACTCATCCACCAGCAACAACAACGGACGACAAGCCCGCGACATCATGAATAGCATCATGATAACCTGCAGGAAATTAGTTAACTTTTTGACCAATTACTCGGTAACCGAATCCATACAACGAACCAACTACTAACACGTGCCAAACTGACAGAAAATGCTTGCGAAAAATTACCGCAAACAGAGCTTAACGTGGTCTTATTTGCCACTGATTATTGAGTCGTTACCTCGGCAGGATGGGTATTACCCTACCCCTATCAGCTCCTGTCTTGTCTCAGTTAAATGCAAAATGCGACTTTCCTGCTCTCAGCGCTGTCGTGGGAAGCACAGAAGTGCAAACAGGTATTTGTCGAGTGATTTAACCATAAGACGAATCTTAATAAGGGCTTACAAATAAAGCATTCGGTCGTTAGATGAGTGTTCCCCATCAACACGGTTTACATTATGCGGAAATTGGTCGTTTATGTCTATGCAGTTAAATCCACTTTAGTTCCTGGAATACCAAGACTAACCACAAGATGTAAATGTGATGAAAAGAGCATTCGTCATGACTGATAGATCTTTAGCTGCAATGGCGCTTGGGAAAACCCACCTGATGCCAGGGATACCAAAGGCTTATCGCTCATATCGTTATTTACTGCGCCCCTTTCGCACCTCGTTCGCATGCCTGTGTGTCCTGATGTTTTGCGTCACCGCGTCGTACGCACAAAGCGAATCGTCGATAAATATTCCTCTGAATATCAAACCGTTTTTACAAAATTATTGTTACGAATGTCACGGCCAAAAAGAACAAAAGGGTGACATGCGTTTTGACACCATGGCCTTGGTCATCACCAATGACAAAAGCGCAAAGACGTGGCAAGAAGCTTTGGATACGTTGAATGCTTCTGAAATGCCACCTAAAAAGGCAACCAAACATCCCTCCGTTTCGGTACTGGCAGGTGCCATTGATGAATTGACTCGTGGTCTTTATGAAGCGCGTAAACAATTAACCACAAGCTCTTCGCCAATTATTCGGCGTTTAAATCGTCGTGAATATGTTAATACGATTGAGGACCTTTTGGGCGTTCGTGTAGATCCGTTCGATTTGCCAGATGACGATCTTTACGCTGGTTTTGATACGATCGGACAGGCACAAGAAATGTCGGCATTGGCTTATGAACAATATCTTAACGTTGGCAAGAAGGCTATCGCTATGTTCCAGACAGCTGTGCTGCCGGAAAATTTAACTGACAACCGCATAAATAATAAAAAGAAACGTTCAAAGTATGAAAGTGTCCGTGTGGAACCCGAAGTGGCTAAAATTAAGGGAGCAGCAAAAAAATTAGAGGACGGTCTTGCTACTTTAAATAAAGGCGATGTTGATCGTGCCATAGGTCAAATTGCAACGGGCCTGTCATTACAGGGGATAAAAGGCGCTGATACCGGTCTGTTGCTGATCGATATTTTTACACAGTCGCTTCCAGAGGTACCTGGCCGTTATCAGGTGCACTTCCGCATTGGTATGACGGATAAACCGAATGGCGAACCGCCTTTTGTTTGCGTGACACATGCGCACGGTAACCGACTCGAACCTATTTTTAGCGATCTCCTTGGGGTGATTAAAATTACTAAAGAAATGAAAGATGCAGAAATGTATACATTTGAAATCGAGCGAAAAACAGATCAAAAGGAAGTCATTATTCTCGAATTGGAACATAGTGCTTTAAAGGTAGAAAAAAAATATATGGACGCCCTCCGCAAAGACATTGAAAAAAAGATAAAGGCATTGCCCCCTAAAGGCCCGTTCACTAAGTCAGACGTCACCCCTCCTCAACTGCCCCCATTTGATGCCTCACTCGTGTGGTTAGACTGGTTGGAAATTAAGCGCATTGGTGAGATAGAAAAAACACCGCAACGTGTGGCGCTTGAAAAACAATTAATTGCATTGTGTGAAATGGCTACGCAAAGCACAGTTGCGCCAAAAGAATCTGACCTGATTCGCCAAACACTTTTAACATTTATTGAAATGGCATGCCGCGGACGCAAGCCCGATAATCATCTTATTGAAAACTTGGTGCAATATTATGCAGAACGCCGAGCTGAAGGTATGAATGGTGCGGCCGCATCAGCGGAAACGCTCGCAATTGTTCTCGCGTCACCCAGCTTTGTTTACCAAGTTGAAACAAAATTGCCCAATCAGGCGCAACCCACATTAATAAGCGATCTCGAATTGGCGAACCGATTGTCCTATACTTTATGGGCATCTCCACCTGATCAGGCATTACTACGGTTCGCAGCACAAGGCGAGTTATCAAAACCGGCTGTATTGGAAAATACCGTTGAACAGATGCTCAACGATCCCAAGGCGAATTCTTTCATCAACGCTTTTACACGACAATGGTTGAATTTAGATCATCTTGATATGGTGGTGGTAAACAGGAAAAAGTATCCGCAATACAACGAGAATATAAGCAATGCTTTTAAGGAAGAGACACTCTCCTTTATCGCACAATTAATGCGCGACAATTTAAGCGTTCTTAATATTATCGATTCCGATTTTGTTATGGTGAATGATTTTCTAGCGCCTTATTATGGTTTGCAGGGTGACGGCCACGAATTTAAAAAAATTAAGCTGCCTGAAAATTCAATTCGTGGTGGATTGTTAGGCCAGGGTGCCATATTGACCATGACCAGCACCGGCGAAAGAACGTCGCCAGTTGAACGCGGCGCCTTTGTGTTACGCAAGTTATTAGGAACAGAACCACCACCTCCGCCACCAAATGTCCCGCAGTTCGACGTCGAACCCAATCAATCCGTACGCGAGATTTTAGCGCAGCATGCGCAATCCGCACAATGCGCCTCGTGCCATCAACGTTTTGATCCGTTTGGCTTGGCCTTGGAACATTTCGACGCCATCGGGTTGTGGCGTGATTATGAAGATCCAAACGCAGCAAAAGCTGCAAAACGTAAAAATGCACCGCCTCAACCGACAATTGATGTCAGTGGGAAATTATCCAATGGCGACACATTTGTTGGGCACGACGGATTAAAAAAATACCTCATGTCGCAAAAAGAGCGCGTCGCTCGCGGTGTTATGAAATCAATGCTCACGTATTGCCTGGGCCGTCCAGTAAGTTTCAGCGATGAAGCACTGATAGATGACCTGATGAATACGTGGAAAAAGAAAAATTACGGTATGCGCTCATTAATGCACATCATTGTGAGCAGCAATTCATTTCGCAGTAAATAAAAAAGGATGATCTTATGTCGTTAACAAGAAGAAACATGCTGATGGGTTGCGGTATCACCCTTGGCTTACCTTTTTTAC
>JAHEDF010000361.1 GCA_024641365.1 Planctomycetota bacterium
CAGCATTGGTTGGTACCATTGCTGACGAGTGCCAAGCCCGTTGCGCTCGCACAGCCACTTGTCGTCCGTGCGCAACAAGAGGTGAAGCGCAGTGATTTGCTGCGCTATCAAGTGACAGCACGTTGGAATCCCGATTTGACCTTTGGTAGCGATATTAATGAAAACCGACGGATATCGACAAGCTCAGTCGATGGATTTGGGGTAGTCGTTGATCGTGGTGTTGGCGCTAATACGGCTCTGTCCAATACTTTTAGCACCGGCACGACTGTTCGCTTACAGGCCGCATCACAACAAACACAAACATCCAGTGCTTCAGCCTTACGTAATGAATATTATAATAGTACCGTTCAATTCGTCATGTCCCAGGCTCTTTTACAAGGCGGACACTATCAAGCTAATCGTTCAGATTTATATAACGCAATTGATGCCAGCGATTCTGCTCGTGAAGAACGTGATGAGATATTAGAAGTTCAATTTTTATCATTAACAGAATTGTGGCTCGATTTAGCACAACGAGAAATTGAATTAGGATTGCGTCAAAAACATTTAGAAATTGTACAGAAATACCTACGCTTCGCCGAAGAACGAGCGCGTTTAGGATTAGGTCGTGAATTAGATGCCTTTTCATTGCGCCGCGACATTGCGTCTGATGAAGCTGCCATTGGTATATCGACTCGCGCAATAGAAACTATTAAGCAGCGCTTAGCTATTAATTGGCCTCAATACACCTTGCCTGATAGATCTGCCTTAAATACTGTTCTACTGCCAACTGCTTTACCGGACGCCAGTTTTGCTGATACGCGCAGTGGACACATAAATTTACGTCGCATTCAAACTGCGGCACGCACCGTCGTCACAGCGCGTAGTAATGCCCTCGATCGCTTAGACCTCACTGGCTCGGTCGGTAAAAATGGTACAGATGCAACCTTAGAAGGCAGTTGGAATGAAGTCAGTAATCCAGACACTTATCGCTGGTCACTCGGATTAAATTACGTTCATCGTTTTGGTCATGATGCTGAGCGTATTGAATTGCAACGCGCGCTTATTGCGCTCGACCAAGCAAAATTACTTGGTGATAATGATGAACGTACTTGGCGCTCGCAAGCTATTACACTACGACAGTCATTAATTGATGTAACAGCCCGCGCTTCTGAACTGGAGCGCGTTTATGAAGCCTATCGTGAAGAATATCGTCTCACAAAAGCTCAGGCGGATGCTGGGCTTATCGCTATGCGTGATCTGATTAGCATTGATAATCAGCTCAACGTGGCATTGGTCCAAGTTATTCAATCTCGTGTCGATATATTGCGCGCAGAAGTGAGATTACGCGCACATGAAGACCGTCTCTTGGAGCTCATGCCACAATGAGATTCTCATTATTTATTTTATACCTAATGTGCGCACTTGGCATAGTGATGTTGAGTGGCTGCGGCTCGACTGAAAAAAAATCGCTTGAAAAAAATAGTGACAATCGCCTGTCAAATGCTTTACCGATTCGTATCGCTGAAGCAGGGCCGGGGACCGTGGTAGAAACTCTTGGTGTTCAGGGGCGTTTAGAAGTTTGGCAACGTATTATTATTAGTCCAAAAGTATCAGGCGTTGTTCAAGATGTCCCTGTTATTCAAAATCAGGAAGTCAAAAAAGGCGATGTTATTTTTCGCTTACAAGCCCCTATTTCTGATATCGAAGCATCGTTGCGTGCAGAAGCAAAACTGACACGGGCAAAACGCGATCTCGAACGTCGTTTGGAATTGCGCAAAGTCGCTCCAGAAACAATCAGTATTTCCGATATCGATTCGGCACGCGACTTAGTGACAGATAGTGAACTAGAAGTTGCGGTTTATAAACGACGCGAAGAAAATCGCACCGTAACGGCACCTTTTTCTGGCGTGCTTTTAATGCCGCCATCAAATAGTGCGACAAACGCTCAGCCAGTGATACCAGGGCAACAATTAAATGACGGGTATCAAGCCGCTGAATTATTAGATATTTCACGCTATCGTTTAACACTCGATTTACCTGAGACGAATCTGCGGCGACTTGCAATTGGACAAGCAGTAGAAATTACTGCAATTGCAGATGGTGTCATTGCCCAAGGAAAAATTGCTTCATTACCGGAAGCCATTGACGTGGCAAAAGGCAGTGGTCGCGTATTAGTCGATATTACCGAACCGCCAGCAACATGGCGACCAGGTGGATTTGTCACAGCGCAATTAGTATTAGGCGAAACCAAAGCGCCTATTGTGTTAGTACGTGATGCGGTGCTCTACCGAGAAAACCGTCCTTATGCATGGATTGCCGAAGAACACGAAGGTATTTTAGTCGTACGTCGCGCATGGATTGATTTAGGTCCGGGTGATTCCCGTAATTTAGTCGTGATTAAAGGAATTACCCAAGGTGATCGTGTTGTTGTCGAAGGCATGAATGGTTTATCTGATGGTGTGCCGGTCGTTATTCGCGATTCAGCAACCGCAGCGACAACTACAACCGATGAAATAAAATGATGGTTATCATGCTGGGCTGCTGCAATCAGGCCATGCGTATGATTTATCGGATAATCGTACGATGATTGCGACGATTATTAAACGACCAATTGGCGCCAGCTTTATTGCCTTATCAATGGCAATTTTGGGTATTATGTCTTTTACCCAATTACCTGTTTCGTTATTGCCGCCGGTTGAATTACCCGTGTTAACAGTTCGCTGCGATCGTACTGGTGCGTCGGCGATTGAATTAGAAGAACAATTATTATTACCTCTCGAACAAGCGGTCGCGACAGTACCTGGATTAACCCACTTGGAAGGACAAGCCAATGCGGGTGCGGTTGAATTACGTTTAACACTTCGCGCTGATGTCGACTTAGAACTTATTACCAACCGCTTACGCGAACGCTTATCGACGATTCGTTTACCAAGTGGAACACAACCGCCACGCGTTATGCGTTACGATCCGAGCGCTGAACCATTAATGCGTTTAGTACTTGAGCCGTTACCGCTCGGCGCCAATGTGACGACATTAGCCGCAATCGCTCGCGATCATCTCACTCCACAATTAGAAGGATTATCAGAAGTAGCAGCTGTTAGATTACGCGGTGGTCGCGAATCTGAATTACGCGTCGAGCCGAATATTCCGCTTATGACGGCGATGGGATTATCGACGTCGTCAATTGAATCCGCAATTAAAGGGGCTGTTTCGAGTCGTTCTGTTGGCACCGTTTATGACTCAGAAGGGTCACGTCGCATTCGCTTACGCGGCTCGCTGACCCGACCTGATGAATTAGAAACCATTTTAATTGCCCCAGGGGTTTTATTGCGCGATGTCGCTCGCGTAGATCAAACCCTGGCAGAGCCCACTGAGTTGACGATGGCTTTGTCGCAAGCAACTGACAAAAGCGCTCCAGCAAAAGCCCAAGAATCCATATTAATTGAAATTATGTCGCAAGCCGATGCAGGACTGGTTGCGGCATCTGATTCGATTCGTGAACGCATTTCGCATTTTTCGCAGCCACAAGGAGCTAGTGAATGGCATTATGCTGGTGGTCGCTTAGTGTTATTAACTGATCGCGCAATTGCGGTGCGCACCGCAATTAATGAAGTTAAAACAGCAACTATTGAAGGTGCGATTTTAGCTTGGTTGGTATTATTAATATTTCTGCGAGCATTGCGCCCATCATTAATTGTATGCCTCGCAATTCCTTTATCCGTAGTTGGTACTTTTTTATTGATGTCGATGTCTGGAATTGGGCTCAATTTAATGAGTCTTGGTGGATTAGCGCTCGGTGTCGGGATGCTTGTCGATACCGCAATTGTGGTTTTGGAATCGGCTGACCGCGTCATCGAAGAAAAACACATGACGGACGATAGCAAACGTCCAAAAGCAATTGCGATCGGAACAACTGAAGTAGCAGGCGCTTTAGTTGCTGCGTGTCTAACGTCCATTGCCGTTTTTGTGCCTTTGGCTTTTTTGCCCGGTGTGCTTGGTAATTTATTTTATGACCAAGCATTTTCTGTTTCTGCAAGTCATATTGTTAGTTTGGCAGTTGGTCTTGGTTTAGTGCCGACTTTATTAGCACTGCCTCGTATGCGTAAAGGTACGGGAACGACATCATGGTTATGGCCACTCATCCAAGACAATCCGCCACAAAATATAATCGCGAAATACTCCCTTATGGTGGTTTGCTTTTTCCCCTGGTTGGTCGTTCTTATTTTCCGATCAGCTATATGGATCCTCCGTAAGTGTGCACAAATAGTTGCTGTTATTCTTGGAATTCCTATTCGCGCTTGTGATGCTCTATTTAGAGCATCACTTAATGGAATCGCTCTTGTATACGGTCGCATTCTTGACCTTATTTTACAGCAACCCCTTCTTGGCCTTGCCGGATTTGCAATTGCACTCGTTGTTGGCTTGGCATTTATTCGACAATTACCCGTTCGATTAATGCCACCTAGTTTATCAACGAGGTTTGTTTTAGACGTTGAATTGCCTCGTGGGTATAGTGTAGATAAAACCAATTTATGGTCCCGTGATTTTATTACTGCTTTAGCAAAGAAACGACCCGATATTATCGCCGTTGCCGTTAGCGGAGAAGATGCGCGTTATGCCCCAAGTTTAACCAAGCGACAAGATCATGAGCTGCAAATTGTCCTTACAATCGCACAACGATTGCCGACTTTACAGGATGAACGTTTCTTTCTCGCAGATTTAGAAAAGTCAGCTTTGCATTTTGGTGAACATGGTGCAATAAGCGCCAGTGCTACGG
>JAHEDF010000362.1 GCA_024641365.1 Planctomycetota bacterium
CGCTATGAAAAACGATGCTCCTTTTGAGACATCAATGTTTGAGTAACTAATCCATTCTACGCGTCCGGTATTCGCATCCATTATTTGCACTAACATGGGGTCAGTTTGTTGCCCAGGCATCGGCATTGCGGGCGGCTGTGGATAACGACCAGTCGGATCACCAATTACCTCAAAACTAATTAACGAAATCGTATAATCTTGTGTCATCATTGGATCAACTGGCCATACAAGAGGTGTGGGCATGGTTCCCATTTGACCACGTTGCACATTTAATAACTGCGTTGTGGGCTTACTCCCATTGTTGTCATAATAAATAATTTCACCGGTTTTATCTATGCGCGCAAAGCCACGTGACGGCCATTGATCAATGACACCATTTTGCACATCAATGATAAGCACAGTGTCTAATAACACCGGGCGACCGGTGGTCATATCAATGTCTTTTGGCTCAGTTAATTCTGCCCACACCTCAAAATTTTTCATGGGGTCGCCATTGGGTAATTCTTCTGCCAGGGTGCAACCGCCACGCCAGAGATGACCACTGCCGCCTGGATTTAAACGAATGCCTCCGGGTACAACTAATGAACCGGATAAATGACTTTCTAATTGTGGGTAGATATCTGGGCGGTTAGGAAGACCCACAATCGTATCTTGGCGACGTGCGCGAATACAATTAACTAACGTAGTTCCCTGAATATCATCATAACTAATATATTCATTGTGAACACGAATCATGCCACGTTTGGGAAGCAGTGCGCTAATGGCAGCAGCACCAGTTACCATTTGTTTGCTGACCGGATCAACCGCAATGGCGTCTAATTGAATTGACGGCATTAATAATAAACTAGCTGAATTCGCATCTGGATTGGCTGCTGGTAAAGCAGTTCGCAGGACCATGGATGGTAACGTAACATGATCCCCAAGATCCATGGTTCCGATGGACGTTTCTTTGGTCATTTCACGTCCAACAATACCGTTCACACTAATCGACATGTGCCCTGGATCATTTCCAACAAATGCCACCTGAATAAGATGCCACATATTGGCCTTAAACGGCTCACTTTTATCGAGCTGGTAACGATGTTGCACTAAATTAAATGGCCGCTTCGCACCAATAGGATTAACACCCGGTGTAATTCCGGGAACAGATTCATTCCCTAAACTACGTGGGTCGACATAAGGACCGGGTGTTGATGGCGGATACGTACCGCCGCTGGGAAAATCAAAAGTTTCAGAAGGAGTGATTGGACCATGATCATTGAGGTGCTCAATTGCTCCATTGGCAATAGTGAGCACTAATTGTTTGGTGGCGTCTTCATACTGTAAGGTTATTCGGTTTTGATAATAATGGTCACCTGATCTAGGTATTGTAGGTTCGGGTTCACGTGGATCGATGTTACCAGCGAGCGGTAACCATGGATCACGCGCTGCAAATCGCTTTCCTGCATTTTCCTTTGGTGAGCGCACCTCAAATAACGTGACATCACCGCTAATGGGTCGGTTCGGTTTTATCCATAAACCGAATTGGCGTCCATTAATGGGTGGCGAAAAATTTGTACCGAGCGGATAGGTGAAAAATCCTTGGCGAACCGAATTACTATTATTTCCGTTAGGATTAAAAATATCATACCGCAATGGACTACCGGTACGCATAGTGAGCCCTTCAGGTGTCAGATCATCTTCTGAATAACCACCACCAACGGCGGCATACTCCATATCACCTTGCGTTAATGGATCATCGCCGGGCCATTCCTGGCTAAAGCTACGTGACCATTCGTGGCCGTTGCGCCAATTAGTGCCTAAATGATTACCAGTTAAAATGGTGCGTAATGTCGCCGGACGCACACCCGAATTTTTATCTAAATCATTAACATTGGGTTGTCGCTTATCGCCCTCAGGCGGTTTTTCTAGTAGACGTTGATAGGCTTTGGGAAATGCATTCATTAAACTGCCGTGACGCTGCACTAACAAAGCATGAAATTGTGATTGCCGTTCCCAGCGCATTTCCAGTGGCACCTCTTGGGGAACGGCTTGCACGACGGAGCGACGAAATTGTTGCGCATTTTGTTTGCCGCCAGCATCAGCGACCGAGGAGCCGCTTTCCACTGTGAAACTACCTTGTGTGGTGATGCCGAGTGGCGGCAATTCACGCGGTGCGATAATAGTAATTTTAGTTGCACCACCAGCTGGATGTACTTGTGCACCTGTTGAGCGTGGAAACGATAATCCACGGCGCACATTCCATAACGTCGCTCGGCCGCCATTGGTTGGCAAACCACCATCGTAAGAAATAAATTCCACCACGGGATTTGTTTCGTTCGGATCTGTGGAGGCACTTTCGATACGCGCGTATCCACGTTTTGGTAATTGATTAAAGCGCGTGCCACCATTGGCACTGATGTGAATGCAACGTGCACTGGCCGTTAAAGTGCCATCTGACATCGGCGGATTTCCGTCTAACCCATGACCTGGGTCATTTGGTCGCGTTTGTTCAACCGTCGCACTGCCGAGTTCGCCATAATAGCCAAGTGGATTTTGTAACATTAATCCAGTGACTGTCCTATTGAGCGCATCAAATTCCTGTGTTCTTAATTGATCCATGTCCGATAATTTATTGGGGCGGCTTCCATTTGTGTCTGGCATACCTTTCATCACCCAGCGAACTGGCTCGCTGGCTTCGTGCAGATTTAAGAGCCCAGGCGCCTCAACTGCGACCGCATCGCCATGTTGTGGGCGATAACTTTTTGGATAAGGATTACCAGTTGGAATGGTGCCTAAATCCATGCTGGTGGCCATGCCGTATAAATATTTGCTAGTTTGTTGACGTTGATTTCCAGCGTTCCCTTGTCGACCGGGAGGATCTGAAACAACAACAGATCCAGCACCAATTAAATCTCTAGCAACAGGAAAACCAATAATATCAGCGGGATACAAAGTATCGAGCGTGGTATTGGTATTGCTCCCACCTTGTCCCTGCGCAGCGGTATATCTAATCATAGTGCCCATATCAATTAAACCTTCACGACCCTGTCCTAAATTTGCTAGAGTTAAAAAAGGACGAATTTGGGCTAATTCCGAACGCGTTAAAGGCCAGCGAATACCTGGTGGCTGAGGAATTACTTCTAATAATTGTTCAAAGCGGGTAATGCGCCCTTCCGGACAAATATTTAAATCATAGCGCGCGGCTGCTAATGCATATGCTAACTGTCCCATTTCATCATCATCTAATCGACCATCCGGACCATCGTCGCCATCATCCCAATCGGCAATACCAGTTTTTTCAAATAATTTCCCCCATGCCTGCACATCCATATGATTTGGATCTAATTTACCGGTTTCGTCTTCAAGGCTCACACCAATAATCGCAACTTGTCTCGGATCGCTGGGATTCCATCCGTGTCCTTTGGTTGATAAATCAATATGTAAGCGACGCGGTCCTTGCTGCGGAATAACACCAATCAGTTGTAATTTCCCAGAAGTAAGGGCCATCTCAAATGAACTATATTCACTTTGACGACCTTGTTGCGCAAATAAATCATACCCAATGCTGGTGGCGAGGGCGCCAACGCCAATGTCTTCTGCGGTATTGACGCCAACCTGGGCTACTTGGCTGTGCGCAAATGTGCGCGTCCCAGATAAGCTGGCTGATTGACTAAATAAAAATGGCAGCCCCAGCATTAATAAGCCGGATAAGATCACTATTGCCATAATCAGAGCAGCACCGTGGCGATGACTGGCCATAACTGGTACCTCGGTTAATTGCGAGTTTCTTCGGAAGTGGGAATAAGAATGAGAGAGCCATTGACACGACCGTCGATGGCAATTTGAACTTGCGCGGAATTTGCGCCAGATGAAGTCGGGCTGCCTTCGCGGGTAAAATCGCCACCTAAGAAAACACTGCCTGTTGGTAAAGCAGCATCCGTATTTAATCCAACACTTATAGCCGTATCGGTATCGAATCCGACGGCGCTCGATAATTCGACGCGTCCTTCGGGATGGGCAACAATGCGATATTCGACAATGGTACCTTTCGGCTGGGCGGGATCTGGCATGGGATAAATACCTTGCGGTAACATGCCAACTTGTTCAGTGCCTAATTTTGCAATACGAGGATCGTCAATAGGACATTTCGCATAAGCTAACGCCGAGCCTAAATTAGCTTGTCCCACATAAATATATTTCCCTGCTGCTAACTTGGTCGGTAACATTACAATTTTACCTTCATGATCTGGCATGCCGGCGCGTAATTCAGCAATGCGTCGTCCATTTCGATAGAGTACTAATTGATCATTCGTAATCAGCATGCCAATTTCTTCCCAATGATCGCCGCCAATTGGATCTGGCACATCATAATTTTTTGAGGGTAGTTGCGGACGGTCGCGCACTAAATCGATCGGTAAATTTTGTAGCGAAGAAACATAAATTAGCTCTCGAGCTTCTTCATGTTTTACCCAGCCGAGCACTTCCCAGTTCATCATTTTCGCAGAACCTTTTTGATGTTTCTGAATAATAGCATTACGAGGATCGACGGCGTCAGAGCGCACTAACATGACACCAAAACTGCTTTCATCGACACTATCGCTATTACCAACGAGCATCAGTGGAATTTGCTTGGGTATTCCTTTCTCAGTACTGCCCGCTAATTGCGGACGCACACACAGGGCAAAATAAACGCCATCGCCGGTACGAAATCGAATATCGCGATCAAGTACTGGTGGTACCCATGGGCTACTAGCACTAACGAGGCGA
>JAHEDF010000021.1:0-7989 GCA_024641365.1 Planctomycetota bacterium
ATATGCATGACAGGCATCGCTGCAGGAGCGGTCATGTTAATTGTAGTGCCAGGAGCAAGTTCTACATGGCTGCCATCATTGTGCTGCAATGATATGTGCCCGTCCTGATTCGTTTCAATACGATCCCCAACGGCTAACGATAAATCGGGTGACAGGGCCATTAATTTATCATGGCGATACATGGTCACGTTGCCTGTCCATGAAATGACATTGCTCCCAGCTGAAACTATTGGCTTCGTCTGTAATCCATACCAAACAACTATAGCCACCGCCACAATAACACCTGCTATACTTGCCCGCTGCATCCATGGACGAGAGGCGCTACGACCAATGTCTCGACGATGACGCGACGGATTAGATTTTTTTTGTGACGAGTTTATTTTATTAGTTTTAACTTGGTTATTTTGTATGGCCCCATCCCGCAAGCCCTCATGCAATAGCCCTAATAATGCCGCTTGTTCTGCGAATAAGCGACGAAAATTACTGTCATTCCGAATGCTGTCTTCAAGCCAAGCAACTTCATCGTTAGTTGCACGTCCTTCAAAATAATGCGTCAGCACCACATCCCGATCAAAATTCATGTGGCCTCCTTTAATCGACGCCCAATGCAATCCGCTAAACGACGATAACTACGGCTCAGGCCAATATAAATGGTGTTGAGAGGACGTTTCATGCGTGTGGCAATTGTTTCAGCGTCAAGGCCTTCACGGAAACGTAGATGCAATTGTTCTTGTGCCGTTGATGACAGTCCAGAGATGCAGCTTCGTAATGCTTCTAAACGTGTACCTTGGTGATGCCCCTCATCTGCCAATTCTTGAAATACTGGCTCAAGCAAGGAAAAAACTTCTTCGTTAATAGTTGCTGGACGACGTGCCTGACGTCGTAATTCGTTGAAGGATAGATTGCGTGCTGTGGCGCGAATCCACGCGTGTGCGTGCTGCTCATCATTGAATTTTTTTTGCGTCGCTAAAACCAATGATTCCTGTAAAATATCTTCGGCGGCATGTAAATCCCTCACAATAGCGTTAATGTAACCAAGCAACAAAGAACGCTGATCGAGTATCGCACGTAGATACTGTTGATCAGCTGCCTTTATCGTCTCTTTAATTGGTTCCATCATTGTCTTTCATTGAAAAATGGTAATCGACTAAGTAATCAATGTTCCACCAACAAGCCAGCACTTTATGTATCGCGCTAGTGTGGTGCCGCTTCCAATTTAATGGCATAAGAGCCTTTGTTTTCCGTATACTCTATTTGTATTTTCATACCCTTCTTACAGGCACTCATGCGTTTAGTAATATCCTCTGTCTCTGGGGAAGATGCTCGCGGATAAAACTTAACCACTTCCTCAGTAGCATCAATTTTAACTTGAACACCAGGTAACTTATTTTTATTGGGCGGTAAAGCTGAGATAACGGTTGCTATGACTGTTGCTGTTTCGATTTGACCCGACGGTAGACGCGGCGGTTTCCCTGCTGGGTCAGGAATCATTACTGGATTTTCTTTTGTTGCCATTTCAGGAGGTGCCACTTTAATTTTAACCTCTGTCACGTAACCTTTGTCTTTAAAAGAATTGTCGAGTACTTGCGGTTTAAGCGGAATGGAAAAACTAGCAAAACGTTGTCCATGATCCTTTGCTGATTCAATACGTAGCACAAATTTACCTGACAGTAAATCAAGTCCGCGCCACCGTGCTGGTAATTGAATATGCCCGTGCGAACCCCAAATAATTGTTGCTCCTGTTACGGCATCTAAATCTTCTGATTTTTCAACTTTGCTATATAAACCAAATGATACGGGCAAATCTTTATAATGCTTTTTATCTTTCTTGCCAAATCGATAGATCGTTTTTACAAAACGACGGTTTGTATCTTCAAGCCACATCACCACCATTGGCTGATCTTTGGTGGTCTTCAAACCATTAGCTAATTGCAGCACAATATCGAGCGCCTCAACAGATTGACTGGTATTTGCTGCAATCAATTGACCGGTTGTAGCGGTGCATCCTATGACCGCGACTGGCGCAAAAACGATGCGGCGTATTATCGCCCAATGATCATTAAAATGAAACATAGCAGTCCTCCGCATAATGCAGAAATAGTTAAAACACGACGACGAAATTTAACAATCCAACAAAGACCAAGCATAACACCAGTCACCACACTCATCACTAATATAATCGCAATACCATCCATAATACGACGCTGCCACCAATTTGCATTATGTCCGGTATGTAAATCAGTGAGCGTTCTACTCAGTAAATGTTTGGTAGTATTTATCTGCCACCGACGTGACGGGCGCTCTATGGTAATCGTATCCGTTTGCCAAACCGATTCACTGGTCAGCATCACTTGCTCCAAAGACGGATCATCTTCTTCATCGCCATGCGAGAATGGCTGCGAGAGCCGCTGAGAAAACCACGACAGCAACGTTGGCCGATCAAGCGCTAAATCTGGCGGCAATGGGCGCCAATGTGTTAATGATAATGCACGTGTGCTGCGATAAACAGTGACATCTATTTGTTCATCGCCAAGTTCAACAGTTACCGCTAGGATGTCCGTTCCAACTTCGTCGATGGTCGGTTTACTCGGTAATTTTAATCGCGACTGCACATATTCAGCCAAGGCCATGTGCGATGAAAGGGCTGCTTCTGGCACCGTTTCTATTTCGCTCGTCGCTTTTACATCACGAATATTTGCAACAAATCCACTCAGCGCAAAAAATGCGATGCCAATACTCGCTAACATCGATACGTATAAATGCACTGTGCGTACCAATAGAGGAAAACGAATTTTGCTCATGCCACCTCCGTCAAGGTGGCTAAACCATAGGAGCGTGTCTCGACCACGCCTTCGTCGTCCGCTAATAAATGCAGCCATTCTCCTCCTGCATCAGCAATGGCCTCCGCTGCCATTTCGCGCGGCAAAAAAGCAAGCGACTTGGTGAGCGCTTCGGCATCTCTACATCGCCCCCATGTACTAAAGCTGACATGGGCAGTAAGAAGATCAGGATCCGCCGGACGTCCTGTCTGCGGATTAATAAGATGACTTATCGGTGTATCTGAAATAGAAAAACCACGTCGATAATCAGCTGATGTCGAACAGGAAAACCCATGGGTTGGTGCTTGTATAATTAACCACGTTTGGTTCACCCACACCGGATGCTGTATGCCAATGCGCCACGGCCTGATTTGTGGTGACTGTCCATATGTGGTTGTTTCACCGCCGACTTGCACCAAGAAATTTTTCACACCGGATTGCGTCAGCAGGTTAGCAACTTGATCAACCAATACCCCCTTCACCATGCCACCAAGGTCGAGGTCCGCTTTCCATGGTGAGCCGGAAATAATCAAACAATTCTTTTCATCTATACTTAGATCGGATAGGCGGCAAAGAGCGCGTGCTTCATCAATTGCTGCCGTTGTTGGCCACTGTTGATTTTCAACCGCCCCTCGCCAGAGCGCCACTAAAGGTCTAACGGACGCATTACACGCACCACGCGATAAGGTAAATGCATGTAGCGCAGCTCGCACGCCTGCAGCTAAACTTGTTGATATGGGCACCCCATGAGCATGCGGTAAAACTGCTAGCCGGGAGATTTCACTCGTCTTTTTAAAACGATTAAATACGTCGTCAGCATCAACTAACAGACGCCATGCATCAACCCATGTCGCATTGGAACAGTCTTTCGCGATAATGGTGACCGGAATGCCATGGTAAAGCACACGACGGTCCTGACGCCAAATGCCATGCTTCCCGGTTGTAATCTGAGTTTGAAATTCGCTCACTCATGTATCTGTCGCAACACTTTAAAACTGTACAGGTTATTTGATAAGCTTGTTTAAAGTTGCCATGCCCTATTCATGCACTCCCATGGAGGGACGCTTAAACCAAGCAAACAAAACCATTTATAACACTTTTTATCGCCTTTTTATGCACAATTCAATCGCACTCCTGTTTGTATTATTTTAGAGAATGCATTAGCAGGGTGCTGAAAAAGCACTCTGCGGGGCAAGACGGGGCGTCTGGCCCAATGCTATTCGGCTAATAATCGCGTTTTCCCCTGGAAAATACGTTTAATCGAAGACAGATTAACCGCAGAGGACGCAGAGGGCGCAGAGGGAATTTATAAAAATATCTTAGCTCATTCCATTGCCTTTAAATGCCAATAAACGGTAATTTTTACTGTAGATTTGTTTAAAACCATCTCTGCGCTCTCTGCGCCCTCTGCGGTTAATTGCCTTTTGGTGAATTTTCAATTTTTCAGTAAATGCCGATTTAAACGAGGTTATTAGCCGAATAGCATTGCGCCTGGCCCCCCTTTGTTAAGAGTCAGATGAGAAAAAATCAGATGATATTGCAACTGTGGTTGCGCCTGACTTTTTTCTCACCCTAACAGATTCATGTTTTCAGCAGCCTGCGGGGGTTGAAGGGGGCCGTCTGGCCCCCTTTGGTTAAGAGTCTGTTTTAATAAATTGCGGGAAAATCGCGACTGCACGTCGCCCCGCAATTTATTAAAACCTAGCAGGTTGGTGTTTTTCAGCAGCCTGTTTGGGCATTACGGTAGCAAAAACGCCCTTTCCCTTTTTTGATACCCTGCAAAAGCTACCGTGAGCTTTTCTTATTCGTGTAATTGGCGTTGTTTAAAGCATGAATCCCAATCCCATTGCACGGAATCTATAAATAAATGTATCTGCTTAAACCGTGTAATTGTGCAAATTGAGCAAATTGAGCAAGTCGATTCGATAAAACATCATTATTAGTAAATCGCACGGTGATTTGAGGCGCGCGGCGTAGGCTTATGTAACGACGCGTTCCATACAAACAAACCGTTGTTGGCATTAACATAGTTAACTGCGTTATGATCTTATGAATATGAGGCACAAGTAAAAGCGCCGAGATAAATACTATTATAATTAATCTATTATAAATGATCTTATTGTCATAATGCTATAATTATTATTTTTTTGATCAATACTTTTCATAAAACATCGACAAATACGCAGGTGTCAGATTGACGCCATTAATACACTTCCCCACGCACGAGCCCTAAAAGACGATTAAATACTTTTTCGCCGCCAACGCGTAATCCGCAATGTTCATACTCACTGGTATACCAACCGATCATACGTGGCACGGAATCGATGGTTTCTTGTGAATATTGTTTATTCACAAACATGTCATTGTAATAAACAGCGCAGGCAACTGGAACGGTATTATGTTTCATGACTTCTGGTAAATAAATCCGACACCAATCTTCTTTATTGGCTAAAATATGCGCGGCTTCTTTTAGGGGGCGCAGTTCCTTCATTTCATCAAACATCCACGGAAAGATCATTTCGCCGGTAAATAATACCCGTTTTTTATCATAACCAAATTCAGGGTATGATGCCAATAATCTTTCCGCTGACCATTTTGTTGCAAAACCTTGTGCATAAATGGCTTCATGCAGAATCGCAAAAATTGGATTGGTATCAAAGGAGAGCAGTTGTTCGATCGATTTTTTAAAGGTGTAAGAAATTTTCTTTCCTTCGGCAGTATCTACAAAAGCACTTTCCACCAAATAATGCGCCGTCTCATATCCCACCTGAAAACCAAAATTTAAGCCAACGCTAAGGAAGCGACGGGCCGACAAACGATCTCCGCACGGCAATATGACTTCATTTTCTTCGAGATGGGTGACGATCTCTTTGACACGCGCTTCATCTTGTGGATAGCGCTGATAATAAATATTATTTTTCTCAATAATAAATTTACAGGTTTCACGATAAATATCATCAACATGCCGAACCAAAGATGGGACACCTCCGGTAATGAGAGCTGCCTCTAGTCCTTCCGGCGCAAGCGATAAATACGTGTTGATACAAAATCCGCCGTAACTTTGACCTAATGCCGTCCATTTTTTTCCAACCAATACTTTGCGAATCGCCTCACAATCACGTACAATATTATCTTGTCGAAAGTGCACTAAATAATCGGCTTGTTGTTGTGGACTTAAATGCGCCAGCGTTTCGGCATGAATTTTTGTGGCGTTGTTCGTTGTGCCTCTTTGATCAAGCAGAAACACACGAAATTCTTTGAGTGCGGACTTTAACCAACCGCTATCTTCCGTTGGTCTTGGCGAACCAAACCCAGGACCGCCTTGTAAAAACACCAGCCAAGGTAAATCAGCTTTTTCTTTTCCTGGAGCTACGACTTCTCTGCCAAATACTTTAATTTTTTGCCCCGCTGGATGCGAGTAATCCAGTGGCAGTTCAAAAATGTGTTCTGTTGTAACGAGACCTGGTAAACGGTTGGTCGACAGCTTCATGATAAAATCCTTCGCAGAGCAATATCATTGAGCATCGTTCTGTGAAGAAGAAAAATACCGTTATTTTGAATACCTGACGACAAACTGTTTCTGTCGGTTAGACAATTTTAAAGAGTCGACTAGAAATATACGAATTTACATTATTCGCGCATGAACACTTCATCAACCCATTTCGTCGTCACTTCGTTATTCACAAAACGAACATCGCGAATTAAGCGTTGGTGAAATGGGATCGTGGTTTTAATCCCTTCAATAATATATTCTGACAACGCTTGGTCGAGAAAATGTAATGCTTCAGCACGATCTTTGCCGTGGACAATTAATTTCGCAATCATTGAGTCATAATTTGGCGGAATGGCGTAGCCAGCGTAACAATGGCTGTCGACGCGCACACCTTTTCCAGATGGGCTCACGTACATGCTAATTTTACCTGGGCACGGTGCGAAACCTTTTTCATAATCTTCTGCATTAATGCGCACTTCAATTGCGTGGCCTGTGAAAGTCACATCTTTTTGGGTAAACCCAAGCTTATTGCCAGCAGCCACTTCAATTTGTAATTGGATTAAATCCATGCCGGTTACCATTTCTGTTACCGGATGTTCAACTTGGATACGTGTGTTCATTTCTAAAAAATAGTGTGATTTGCGATCCAGGTCGTAAATAAATTCGACTGTACCTGCATTATAATATCCAGCCGCTTTCGCTAATTTAACCGCATCCGCCATCATTTGCATGCGGATAGCGTCCGTAATTACTGGGCTTGGAGATTCTTCGACTAATTTTTGATGACGACGTTGAGTTGAGCAATCACGTTCACCCAAGGCAACCACATTGCCATGCTGATCGCCAATAATTTGAATTTCAATATGGCGCGCACGCTGCACGTATGCTTCAATTATGCAGTCAGCATTACCAAACGCTGCTTCTGCTTCACGCTGTGCGCTAATTAATCCACTTACTAAGCTCGCATCATTGTGCGCAATACGCATACCGCGACCACCGCCACCTGCTGTGGCTTTGATCATCACAGGATAGCCAATTTTACGTGCGATTGCGACCGCTTCATCAGAACTTTTAACTGGGCCAGTTGAGCCTGGAACCGTTGGGACCGCCGCATCGTGGGCTAAAGTTTTTGCTTTTGCCTTATTGCCAAGTGCTTCCATCGATTCGGATAACGGGCCAATAAATTCAATTTTACAATCGCGTACGACTTGAGCGAAATGGCTGTTTTCTGATAAGAAACCAAAACCAGGATGAATAGCATCCACATCCGCTAATTCAGCAGCTGCAATAATATTATTAATATTCAAATAACTTTGTTTCGCTGGACCAGGGCCAATACAAATTGCGACATCCGCCATGCGTACGGGCAATGATTCTTTATCGGCTGTCGAATAAACGACACAGGTTTCAATGCCCATGCGACGACAGGTGCGAATAATGCGCATGGCAATTTCGCCACGATTTGCAATTAAGATGCGTTTAAACATGTGTCGTCCGAATATCGGGTAATTCTGCTCTGTTTATAAAGAGCAGAAAACTACAAAGGGTGAACGCTGTATTTCTTGAAAATAATAACTGATGAACATCCGCAAAAGGAGATGCGGCCTTTTCAGGGCTGTGCATCGCTGTCATTAACCAACAAGAAATAATACGGTGCCGTACTCAACTGCCTGTCCA
>JAHEDF010000021.1:7999-18166 GCA_024641365.1 Planctomycetota bacterium
TCCGGCTCTTTATGACAAGAGCTGGATGTCCGGCTGGGTTGAACACCTTATTAATACCTGTCGCAACATGACGTGATGGATGAACTATCGATTGCGTCGATAGCCCAACCATCGTCATTAGCCAACGAGGAATAATATAGTGCCGTACTCAACTGCCTGTCCATCCGTGACGCAGATCTTTTTAATCTGACCTTTAACGCCAGCATCTGGTTTAATTTCATTGAAGACTTTCATAGCCTCAATCAGGCACACGACTTTATTTTCGTCAACTTGGCTGCCGGTGCCAACAAAAGTCGCTGCATCTGGATTTGGTTTCAAATAAACCGTCCCAGGAATTGGCGAGATAACTTGTTTGCAGCCTGCGAATTCATCGACTGGCGCAGGAGCAGCTGGGGCAACTCCAGCTGCAGGAACAGGGGCGGCTTGCATAACCATTGGAGCAGCGGCCACGAATCCGCCAGCTGGTCCTTTTTTCAGTTTTACTTTTAAATCGGGGGATTCGACCTCTATCTCTGTGAGCTCATTGTCGCGCATGAGCTTGGTGATTTCCTTGAGGGTCTTGATGTCCATGGGGGAGCATGTCTCCGAAGCGAAGGGATTGCATTGTGCGCAAGGAGCAGACCCACCAAGCAACAGAGGCCCGTTGTCAGCAGCTGCGATGAAGCGAGGAACACTAGGAGCACCACGTATAGAGTCAATCCGAGCGCACCTATATACGAATGTAGCTGTTTAATATGACTGGGTTTGAGTAAATTTAGTGGTTTAAAAATGGCTCATTGCTAGCTAGCAAATCGTCCCTGGTGCGGTCTTTTCTGCACAGAAACACATCTTCGTTGGTTAGTCCCTGAATCTAATTAGACTGCACCGCTTGAAACATTTGCGATCACGATTCTTTAAAGCGAGTCGCCTCTTCGACGGTAAATGGCTGACATTCTTGATCGTCTGGCGCTGGGTCCATGCCAATCGTGGCATCCTGCCGCGGATGATCTAAGTGAATCATCACTGCCCCCTGACTATTTAAGCGATCCAAAATATGCTTTTCCAATTTTTCTACCGCCGCATGCGCAGAAGCAACACTCCACAACGACGGCACCACCAAATGAAAATCAACATAAGTAAAATCACCACTTCGGCGCAATCGTAAATTATGGACATCTCGCCAAGCAGGATCACGAATTTCGTTTATAGCAGCTACTACATGTTCAACGGCATGGGGATCTATTTCATCTAATAACCCTGCCATGGCTTGTCGCACTAAGCGACTACCAACGTATAAAATTACTAATGCGAGTATAATTGCGACGCCGCTATCAACCCAAACGCGCACTGGTCCGTGTGGTAAAATCCACAACAACCCGACGCCAACAATCACACCAGCACTGGTCCACACGTCACTTAAAACGTGGTAACCATCTGCTTCCAAAATAGTGGATTTGGTTTTTTTGCCGACACGGATGAGCCAAGTACCTAAAAATAAATTAATAACGGCTGCCGCAACAATGAGTCCAAAACCAATATCAACATCATGCGGTTGCTTCCCTTCCCACAGCGCCGACACCGCTTCCCACACAATTGCGATAGCTGCTAAAACAATCGCACCGCCTTCAAAGCCGACTGATAAATGTTCTGCCTTTCCATGCCCGTAAGGATGTTCTGCATCAGGCGGTGCAGATGCAAAACGGAAGCACCAAAACATAAAACTGACTGCCGCCACATGGACCACCGATTCCAACGCATCAGACAAAATCGTCGCCGATCCAGTCATGATGTAAGCGCCCATTTTTAGTCCCAGCATCAGCAACCCAACCAACAGGCTGAGTAATGCCGCTCGAAAACGTAAACGCTGGTCGTCCATGGTTGGGCAGTGTGTTCCGCTGCGTGGATCGGGAAAGATGGTTTTCGCTAAGCCACTCAGAACTGATGCCATAGCGCACACTTTTTGCCTTTTAGTTAACAGTGTGCCGTTCTTCAATTGACCTGGATGTCGCGGCAACAAACTAACATAAGTTGCTCGCTATTGAGCAATCCTTCCTCCCTTTCTACTAACCTTGAGTGAATCGTCTCGTTGCCAGCCTGCCTGGCCCCCTGTCTACAACTTGCTGTCATATCATTGTTTACTGGTTTTTCTTTCACAACGGAGCCCTGTTCGTCTCTCACCAGTATCTCAGCTAACGTCGACAAACGAATGATCCTCGTTTTCTAAACGAGTTATCCATGGAACCAATTTATGTAGCGATTATCGCCGTGGTGGCGCTAGTCGTCGGTGGCGGAATTGCAGCCGCCCTGTTATCAGCGCGCCAACGTCGTGTCTTAGATGACGAAAAACGCACCATCGAAGCCCGCCTCGCCAGTGAGTTTTTAGAGAAGCAAAAAAAGGCGGACGCCGACACGGCAGCCGACCTCGACCGCAAACGAAAAGCTATCGAAGCAGAACTTGCTCGCGATCGTGAAGCGACCACCAGAGAACTTGAACGCGCTAAACGCGACGCCGCAACGGCTCGCGAAACGGAAGAACGCGCTCGCGCTCGCGACGCCAAATTAGCTGAACGTGAAACGAGCTTAGATCGTAAGTTAGAAGCCTTGGATGGTCGCGATACAAAGTTGCGCAAGCTTGAAGAACAAATCCAAGACAAAGAACAAAAGCTAGCAGATCGCAACAAAACATTAGATGTGCGCGAACAAGATATTGAAAAACGCCTCAGCGAAGTTGCTGGACTAACGCGTGAACAAGCCCGTGAAGAATTGTTATCACGGCTGGATGCAAGTCTCGTCGCTGAGCAATCAGAACGTATTGCTAAGTACGAAAAAGATCTCGGGCTCCGTCAAAAAGAATTGGGCATCGAAATTGTCGCGCGTGCCGTGCAGCGTTATGCCGCTGAACACACAGCGGAAACGACGGTCGCCAAATTTAAAATCGCAGACGAAGATATTAAAGGCCGCATCATTGGTAAAGAAGGCCGCAATATTAAAGCATTTGAACAAGCCACTGGCGTTGATTTATTGCTGGACGAACAACCAGGCGTTATTGCCATTAGTTGTTTTAGTGGCCTGCGGCGTGAAATGGCGCGTCGTACCATGGCGGTACTAATTGAAGATGGACGCATTCATCCAGGCCGCATTGAAGAAGTCATGGCCAAGGTCCAGCAAGACATGGATCGTGAAGTATTAAAATTAGGCGAAGATGCCGCGTTCGCGGTTGATGTTTCTGGTTTGCATCCGCAATTATTGAGGCTGTTAGGTAAATTACAGTGGCGCACCAGTTACGGCCAAAATGTATTACAGCATACCCAAGAAGTTGCATTCCTTTGTGGTGCAATGGCTGCAGATATGGGTCTCGACCCGAAATTAGGTCGTCGCTGCGGTTTATTACATGACATTGGTAAAGCCATTGATCATGAACAAGAAGGCAGCCATCCGGAATTAGGTTATGAAGCTTTAAAACGCTACGGCGAAAATGAAATTGTCGCCAATGCTGCGCTCGCACATCATGAAGGCCACCCCGTATTATCTGCTTATACCACGTTAGCAGCCGCAGCTGATGCGATCAGCGCGGCACGTCCTGGTGCACGTAGTAAAAATATTGAAGGCTATATTAAGCGCCTTGAAAAACTCGAGGAAATTGCCTGCGCACAATTTGGCGTGCAAAAAGCATATGCTATTCAGGCTGGACGGGAATTACGCGTCATCGTCAGCGGCAAAGATGTGCAAGACAGCCAATTACCAAAATTGGCACGCGATATTGCACGGCGCATTGAAGATGAAGTTGCTTTCCCAGGGGAAGTCAAGGTCACCATCATTCGTGAAATGCGCCACTTCGCTGTCGCACGCTAATTATCCTATTTCCGTATGTCGCATACTGACCTAGCACATTCGCTTATTTCTGACGCAATCACCTTAGCGCGTTTGCAACGTGATCAGCGTGCTTATGCAGTATTAGCTTGGGAAACTACGCTCCCCGATAATCCAAGTGAATTATTTATTAATGCACTTGGGCAAGAACGTACTTTATTTTGGACAGGTAATGAATGGCAACTTGGACTTGGACAGGCTTGGCATGTCGCCAGTGATGGTCCAGGGCGCGGCATCCATAGTGCAGAAGAATTTGCTCGCTTAGAAGCACGGACAGTGGTCGCTGTCCATGGTGATCAGGCTATGCGAGAAACCTTGCCAGCCTGTTTGACCGCTTTGAGTTTTGAAGAAACACCCCCTGCTGCCAGTCATTGGGGTGAGCATTTACCTGGTGCACAAATTTGGTTACCTAAAAAATTATTATGGCGTCGCGCTGATGGCACATCGTGGACCATTGTTGGTATTTGCGTGCATGCCAATGACTCCATCGAAAAAACGATCGCTGCATTATTAGCTGAACCTGAAAAATCTTCGACTGATTCTGGCGTTTCATGGCCAACAATCGGCTGTAATTATATTGATGAAGTTGAAGATGCTGTTGCGCTTATTCGCGACGGCGCATTACGCAAAGTCGTTTTAGCACGCGCTGTTGATCATCCACTTGGACCTGGATGTGATGAAGCGCAATTATTAAAAAAATTACGCCAAATTGGAGAACGCTCGACGCTGTACGCACATGATTTACCTGGAGCCGGTTTATTTTGCGGTATTACGCCAGAGATTTTATTCACTGCCCAGGATCGACAGCTCAGCACCATGGCTTTAGCTGGAACCACTCGTCGCGGTAAAAATGCCGACGAAGATGCGGGCTTAGTAAAGTCCCTTATTGCTGGCACAAAAGAACGTAAAGAACATGGTGTTGTTGTTGAACATTTAGTTGCGGTTTTACGTACTCGTGCAGCCCCCTTTGTGGTACCGACCGCACCAAGTCCTCGGTTACTTGATCGCGTTATTCATTTGGAAACCGTCATTAAAGCAGATTTGGACCGTGCCGATTATTTAGAAGTTTTATCATCACTCCATCCAACGCCCGCAGTCTGTGGCTTACCGACTGCAACTGCGACACATTACATTGCGCGTCGCGAAAAATTACATCGCGGTTTGTATGCTGGTGCAATGGGTTTTATTACCGTTAACTCAGCACGATTTTTTGTACCGTTACGCGGCGGTATAATTCGCCACGATTTAGGAAAGGCACGTTTGTTTGCTGGCGCAGGAATTATTGAATCATCTAATCCAGCAGACGAATTAGCAGAGACCGAATTAAAGTTTTCGGTCATGCGCCATGTTTTAGAATAGCAAATTACCAAAAGATTACAGCAATTCGTTGCGCCCCTGTTCTTTTAATGCATCAACAATTTGTTTAACACCTTGTGATTTGCCTTTAGGTACCACTAAAATCGCATCCTTGGTTACAACAATTGACATCCCCTCTAAGCCGATGCCTGTCACCATTTGGTTGGTCTGATTTACAATTAAACTGTCACGACACTGTTGTGTCAGCACCGGTCCTTGTTTAATAACTCCATCATCATCTTTGGGCAAATGATCATATAATGAATCCCAACTACCAACATCATCCCAAGTAAAATCAGCCGTGACGACGTGAATATTTTTAGCCTTTTCCATCAATGCGTAATCAATACTTATTTTCTTTAATGGTAAATAAACATCATGCAGGACTGTATCAAAACGCGAGCTATCCCATGCTGCTGCTACCGGACTCAGCGCATCATTGAGCCACGCGCAATGCGTGCGCAGTCCATCTAAAACCACATCGGATTTCCAAGTGAAAATACCAGAATTCCAACGATAACCCCCATCATCTACATAAGATTGAGCGGTTGATTCATCCGGTTTTTCTACAAAACTATGTACTTTATTCACTGCTACTGCACCAATAGCTGGCTGCGCGTCGCCTAATTTAATATAACCGTAACCGGTCGCGGGAAAACGTGGCGTAATACCGTAGGTCACTAAATTACCGGCTTGCGCAACACTGACTCCTGCTGCAAGGGCCGTTTGAAATTTATCAGCTGGGGAAATAACTTGGTCAGCTGGCAATAAAATCATGGTCGCGCCAGGCGACATTTTTTCGACGATGAGTGCTGCTAAGCAAACACATGCTGCTGTATCGCGGCCAACGGGTTCAGCAATAATGTGTGATGGTTTGAGCATCGGTAATTGACGACGCGTTTCCTCTGCTAAAGCAGCCGTAGTAATGACCAAAACACGTTCAGGTGGTACCAGTGGCTGAAGGCGCGCAACAGTGGCCTGAATCATAGTGATATCACCAACAATGCGCACCAATTGCTTTGGATGTGCTGCGCGTGACAGCGGCCAAAAACGAGTACCAGATCCTCCGGCCATAATAACAGCATAAACGTCAGAAGCAGATTGATTCACAATTGATCTCCAACCATCACGGTGAATAGAGCAACTCTATGGTTAATTATTAAGAGAATGCCTGATTAATAAAAATGTTTGCTGACCCGAAAAAAAATAAAACATTATCGGCGTTCAGCGTGTAGATCGACTAATAATCGATTTAAAGGAAGTGAGGGCGGTTCGCTCGTAAGACCTTCAACAAAAGCGAATTTACGCGCGCGACATAATTTCTGTAATGCATGGCGATGTTTAGCAACTTCTTTAGCATACGCATCTCGTAAGGAACGTGGTTCGGCCGTTAATAAGCCGTCATTTTCCATGCCTTCAAAACGACTAACGGTCGCCACATCTAAATCGACTTCATCTGGATCTAATAACCATACCAATGCGACATCATGTCCGCGATGACGCAATCGATCTAACGTGTCGGTAATTTCAGATGGGTCGGCAAGAAAATCACTAAAAACAATTACTAAACCTTTGTGATAAGAAGGCTGCACTAAATGTTCCATCGATTTAACCGCATCAGTGCCTTCGATGGGTTTATGTTCTTCGAGTGATCGACAAATTCGAGATAATTGCCCACTGCGTGCTGGCTTATGTTCGATAATCGCTTTTTCATTAAAAATAACTAAACCAGCACGATCCTGTTGCTGTAAAACTAAATAAGCCATTGATGCTGCCATCATGGAGGCGTATTGAAATTTAGAAATATTAGCACGATCACCTTTATAGGCCATGCTCGCCGATCCATCGACTACTAAGGTACACCCTAAATCCGTTTCTGCTTCATAACGTTTTAAAACTAAACGATCACTGCGCCCTAACACTTTCCAATCTAAGTGACGCAAATCATCACCAGGAACATACGGACGATGGTCAGCAAAATCGACTGAGTGCCCTTTATGTGGACTGCGGTGCGCACCTGTTTGGAGTCCTTCAACCACAATACGAGCGGCGACCTCTAAACTGTGCAGGCGCGCTAATTCGGTTGGCTGAATAAGTTTAGAAGCCGTGTTGTGCAGCATGGGAAACCACCCTAGGCCCAGGAACGAGGTGACAAGGTGAGAGGTGCCCTAACAGCACAGCCGTGACGCGCCCACAGGATAAACAAAAAATTCGGCTATCTGCTTAGCGCAGATAGCCGAATTGAACGAATATCTCTGATAAATAGCAGCGAATTACAACGAGTGATGAATCGATTTCAGCGCGCGAATCAGATAAACGGTTGCCAAGTGTGGTAAACCTTCACCCCAACGTTTCGCACTGTTGATCCACATAATGCCTTCTTTGCCATCATCCAATTTTGCCGGTACAGCGCGCTTCGCGATGGCAGCAAATAAATCTGCACGCCAATCAACTTTGCGACCATCTTTTAATTCAATGACTTTTAAATCTAATGTATCAAAAGTTTTTGCCATGGTGGCGTAATAATATAATAAACCTTCTTGTTCTTTTCCTGCCATCATGCCTGGGTTGGCATCAAATTGATAATTATCCTTCGCCCAGGCTAAAGCAGCCGCCACACGTGGATCGTCCGCTTTTAAGTCTAATGCCAAATAACTGCTAATGAGCGCATATGTCATAGAGCCATAACTCGTTAATTTAACATCTTTCGAAGCCGCTCCCTCGCCACCAGCTTCTTTCGGATTCCAACTGCCTTCAGCTTTACTTTCTTCAGGACTATACACCGCACCACCATCATTGCTGACCCAGGGTAATTTATTGTGCGATGATAAATTTTGGCAGCGTTCTAAAAATTTAAGCGCTTTTTGCATTTGTGGGTCAGTTGTTGGAACACCTGTCGCTTTTAATGCTGCTATCGCCGTCGAAGTATTGGATAAGTCTTCATGGCCCTGCCCTTTCGATCCATAACCAATACCGCCGTTGGCAACGCTATCTTCAACATTATTTTGAGCACCGAATAAAAAGCGATGTCCACCTTTAATCCATTCAGTGTCTGTAGATTTCGTTGAAGCCAATGCCATCAAAGTAAATGAGGTGCCATAATTACCGAGCCCCTCTTCTGTCGCGTAAGTCCCACCGTCTTTTTCATGAAAATGTGTACGGAGCAAAGCTATTGCCTTGGCGATACGTGGGTCATCGCCAGGAATTCCAACCGGATCTTTTGCCAAGGCATCTACACTCATAGCGGTAACACCGACTACGAATTGATTGCCTGGTAGAAATGCGCCATCGGGCTGCTGTTGGCTCAACAACCAATCTTGGGCTTTATTTAATAAGGCCTCCACTTCAGCTTTTGATGGTGGTGGTGTTGGTTCCGCAGCTTGTAACGCAGGTTGTACGGCCAAGCAGGTAAACATAGCTAAAGTTGGTAAAAGACGATGCATGGGGACTCCTATCGGTATATAAGGCTCGTAAGCATTGGTTTAGCCAAATATTACTGGTTTCTAGTACTGAGTCTGCCTAATCAGATAACAGAGCCTCAAACTGGTGTTAGTGAGTCGAACAGACATTCCCTGCTAACTTGGCTATTTTGACTTAGAGCACGCCGCGCTCGTAACGCCGCCTCACCATGCCATCAGCTATTCCTGGAAATAAAGTAAGCGCGCCAAATAACCAACGCGCCAAACCATAGGGCCATACTTCTGGGCGAGGGCGTTCAATGGCGCGCACCATGGCATGCGCAACTTGTTCAGGCGATTGCGTAGGCTCGTTTGAACCGCGCCGAGCGGCTCGTCCGCTGCGGGCCTCTGCCTGATCAAAAAATTCGCTCATCGTGCCGATCGGATGGACACTCGTTACCGCTATTTTATGACTGGCCATTTCTGTTCGTAATGCTTCTGCAATTGAAAGCTGGGCTGCTTTCGTCGCTGAATAAGCACCGGCTTCCGGACCTGTTCGACGCGCTAGGCACGATGACACAATCATAATTTGTCCACGCCATTGATCAGCTATATCCTGCGCCTGCATAATTGGCAAAACCGAACGAATACAGTTAGTCGTTCCATACACATTCGTTGCCATGATGGCATTCCACTCGGCAATCGTCGTGTCTCCAATGGCCCGCATCAAACCATAACCAGCGTTACATACAAGCGTATCAATGCGACCAAAATGCGCATGTGTTTGCTGAATAAAGTGCTCGCAAGCATGCACATCCGCAACATCACAAGGAACCAACAAATGACCGTTACCTAATTCTGCATTAAGAGTTTCTAGTTTATCAACCCGACGAGCTGCCAAGGCTAGCCGAGCACCTTTTTTCCCTAATTCTAGCGCCAACGCACGCCCAATGCCTGCGCTCGCCCCCGTTATAGCCACCACCATGTCGTTTATTTGTCGCATGCAGACGTTGTCGCTTAGAATTTCCCCACGTCCACACATTTACAAAATTATAGAGACTGAATCTTTTTATCCTTTTTTTCGTTTAGTCCATCACAACGCAATATAAACGCCTCCCAATACACTAGAATATTTACTTGACTATTTACTCATTAAAAACACTGACATACAAATTGATCTGTTATTTGAATTTATTTCAAAAGAGTAATTTGATCATTTTAATTAATTGCTTTTAGTCCAACCATATGATGACCCCGCAGCACCTTATTTCACTCTGAGTCGCGAGCTGATTTCTCTATTACTTTTAAGTACGATTAACGCTCTCAGCTAACACGTTAGTTATAATCTACGCGTCTGATGGCCTGCACCGCTTATGTACCCCCAGCATACATGCACTTTGAAGCTCAAATAGGTCAGACCATATTAGCGTCCGTCATCAACAGATCCATGAATCTAAACTGGCATGCATACCTTCTTCGACACGGATGAGCGTAATTAGCATATGTAGCAACATTTACGTGCAAATCCAACCTTCAACTGCTCAGTATTTTATAAGGAAAATAT
>JAHEDF010000363.1 GCA_024641365.1 Planctomycetota bacterium
GCAGGCGCATGTGTTGCAGCCTGTATTCATTCATGGGGCATAGGAAGGTTGTCAAAGTGAGCAAAATGCGGTCAAACCTTCAAAATAACCTAATTATATGCGTTTAAACGAGCACTGTGGTTCGTCATCCTTCTTTGGAGCTAGTCAAACGCATGCATTCGCTTCTTGCTCACCGGGATATCAGAGACTTGTGATTCCTAATGATGTGTTCTATAGTCTTACGCACTGCCATCGGCATCCGCCGACAGCAGTTTAGTTCGCAGTAGAGCAAGCAAGACTGTTTACTCACCACAGCCGACTAAAGACTTCTCTTCACATTGCCTCACAAGGGGGATTTGTGCGTTTATCTCGTTGCCTCGCACTTTTAGCCGCTGCTACTTTTCCAACGACTGCTGCCTTGGCCGCATCGTATTCAGAAGTGCGCGAGCGTATCCATCCTGGTGAAGTCAAATTACAGGATGTCGACTTACAATCTATTTTAACGGCGCCGCAAGCGTTCCAAAATTTGCGCGTTCGTTTTCGCTGTGTGTTTGCCGAAAGTGCTACGCTATTTGATGACATGCATACATACTTTATCGCAAATAATTATGCCAACTTAATTATTTATGATGATCATGCCGATTTATCTGATCCACAAGTACGTGCTAATCCCGTCATGACTGCCTTTATTGAAAAAGACCGCATCGACGCCTCATTTGTTGTCAGCTTACAAAAATACCAAGTTATTGATATTATTGGTGAAGTGAAATGGGTGCTAGAAGGTACGCCGCTCATTAATGTGCACCATATTAATCCAGTCCCTAATTCGCCAAAATTAAGCGACACAGTTGTTTACCATGTGCAACAAGGCAATCAATTAACCACAGATAAATCATATGCATTAGCAGATGATTATTATACAGCAGCGTTATCGACAGACATCCCTGAGCATAATCGGGTGATGATTGGTTTACAGCGCGCACGTAATTTAATGAGCTGGTCGCAATATGATGCATGTGCAGTTACATTACGTGATGTGCTCGCATTGGTGGATGCTGACCCAACGTTAGTTGATCGTAAAACTAAAGCTTCGATGCACTATCTGTTGGCAAAATCTATCGCTGAAACGGGCGAACAAATTACGTCTCTCGAAAGTCGGGCTGCGCTCTACCAAGAAGCCATTGATCACGCGCGCACGGCCGTGGAATTAGATCCAGAACAAGGCGATGCGTATGCAGTACTCGGTATCACCTTGGCAGGACAAGGACGCTATTCAGAAGCGCGTCGTGAATGTGAAAAAGCCGTTCGTTTACGCCCAACCAATGCTGAGGTGCGTTGGTATCTAGGCCGCATTCTTGACCAAGAAGGCAGCTACGAAGAGGCCATTGAGGCATTGCGTAAGGCAATTGATTTAACGCCGAAAGACCACCGTATGCATAAAGCAATCGGTGCTGTGTATTTACATCGCGGACAAAAAGGTGGTCCAAAAGCTGGTGAAGATTTCGTGTCTTCTTTACGAGAATATGACATTGCAATTCGCCTGAATGAATCAGATGCAGAATCCTATTATGGTAGTGGTCAAGTAATTGAAGCAGCCGCAGCAGTTAATGCCGAATTACAAATCGGTACAGCTCGTCAGGTGGCAACCGTTGCGTTAGCCATGGATCGTTACTTAAAGGCAGTAGCTGCGGATGAAAAATACTTACCAGTTCGTCGTACCTTGGTAAATCGTTATCAAGCCGATAATCAACCAGATAATGCGATTATTCATTTGAAAGCGATTACAGAAATTGAACCGAATCGCTTAGAAAACTTCTTTGAACTTGGCCGTTATTTAATGTCATTAGATCGCAAAGTCGAAGCGGTTGAGGCCCATGAACAATGTGTGGTTCGCCATCCAAACAGTGTGGTGGCATTGGCAGCCGCCCTCCATGTCGCAGTTGAAGCTGGAGCAAATGACAAGGGGCTCGTCTGGGCACAACAGTTATTGACCCTTAATCCAGAACACGGCATGGGCACCCTGAATTTAGCGCGTATCAAACTCGCGATGGGACAATTTAAAGAAGCTTACAAGTTAGCGCGTACGGCAGAGGGATTACTAGAAGCCCAAGACGCGAAAGATATGGCTAAGCAAGTGCAGCAACAAGCTAATGCAGCTTTGAATCCGCCGCGCTAACTTGGTTGTGCTAACTTGGTTGTATTGCGGCTGTCATTGATTGGCGACTAGTGCCGCTATTCGTCGCATTATACTGACCACCGCTGTTCCAATGACAGCGGTGGTTGTTTTTGGTGAGCAGCAAACCGCTTGCCAGCGCGTCGGAGCGTGTTGCTATGCGCGTCCTATTTTGGTGATGCATGCTGATTGAACTCGTTGTCCAGAACCTCGTGATCGTGGAGCGCGCACACTTGGCGCCTGGTCATGGTTTAACTGTTATTAGCGGTGAAACGGGAGCTGGAAAAAGTTTATTACTTGATGCATTAGTAATTTTATTAGGAGGTCGTGCGGGCGCAAAATTAGTTGGTCCACACGGCGAAGAGGCAACGGTGACAGGCGTTTTTGAAGTTGTAGATGTGGTGGCTCAAAAAATTGAACGCACCACTGGTGTCGCACATTTAGACAATCAATATATCTTACGCCGCCGCTTAGGAAAAAATGGACGCTCTCAAGCGTGGATTAATGATATTCCCGTTACTGTAGCAGCACTCCAACAAGCTGCCGAGAGTTTAGTCGAAATTCGTGCACAACATGAATCTATGCGCATGGGCGACGTCGCGAGGCAATTAGAATTATTGGATGCTTATGGAGATTTAGAGTCGTTATCACAAGCCTATAGAGAAACTCACGAATTATGCTTGGAACAAGAAAAATTATTAGCTGAAATAGAATCTGGCGAACGAAATAGTTTAAAAGAGTTGGATTTCTTACGTTACCAAGCCCAGGAATTTAAAGCAATTAATCCGAAACCAGGAGATTTAGCGGGACTCGAGCAACGCTTCGAGTTATTATCGCAAGCTGAAGCGTGGCGCCATAAAGCAGAACAAGCGAGTGATATATTAACTGAAAATGAACACGCACTGGTGCGTAAATTAAGCAGCTTGGTAAAATCATTACAAGATGCACCAGATGAACGATTGCAGAAAGCTATGCAATCCTGCTTACAAGCCGTAGAACTCGTGCGAGATGCGAGCGTTGAATGTCAATCTGCAGCTGAGTCAATTCAGTCTGATCCAGAAAAATTACAACAATTAGATGAACAGCGTGATGCGTGGTATAATTTAATGCGTAAGCACGGAGATAGCGAAGAAGCCCTCTTAACGGCATGGCAATCAATTGAAGAACGTATTGCAGCTATAGAAGGATTAGATGAACGCCGAGATAAATTACGTTCAGAATTATCAGCCTCTCAGACGAAACGTCTTGCTTTGGGAGAAGAATTACAACAAAAAAGACAGTCATGTTTTAAACGTTTAGCTAAAGCAGTGACTAAAGAATTAGCTGATTTAGGCATGCCGAAAACACAATTACAATTATCAGATCAAAAATTAGAGCGCCCAGGCCCACATGGAATTGTTTTACAGGAAATTGTTGTTGCGACTAACCCAGGGTTACCGCCAGATAAATTAGGTAAAATTGCATCAGGTGGTGAAGCTGCGAGATTATCATTGGCATTTGCCATTGTGTTGTCGGTACAGGATCAAACGCCTGTCCTTATTTTTGATGAAGTGGACAGCGGTGTTGGTGGGCGGCTCGGTGCTATAATTGGTAGTAAATTATCAGCGCTCGGAAAAGGTCGCACGGTCATGGTCATAACCCATACACCCCAAGTTGCGGCTTCAGCACATAAACATTACACAGTACGAAAACAGCAACATAATAAGCGTACGGAAGTTGCTGTAGTTGAAGTTTCAGGAGAACAACGTCTTATTGAGCTCGCTGATATGCTTGGTGGAGGCGCGGCAGCCCTCAACCAAGCGAAGGCATTGATAGGGGCTTCGAGTTGAGCGAGACAAACTACTTAGTGGCACGTCTCGGGGGAACGGTTTTCGTTCGCTCCTTAGGCTTGGCGAATATGAAGAATTCGCCGATGTTGTCAGCATTTTTACAAGAAATGCTTGAGCAAGGTGTAACAGTCGTTTGCGTCGATTTGTCTTCATGCACCGGCATGGACAGTACTTTTATGGGATTGTTGGTTGGATTTTCACAGACTTTAGTGCGCAAGAACGGGAAATTAGTTGTCGTAAATCCATCGGAGACCAATTTACGATTGTTGGACATGCTTGGGGTAAGCGAAGTATTGCCAGTTGTGGCGCAGACTGATCCAGCAAATGATTTAGAATTTATAAAAATACCGGCAAATCCAATGATTTCACCGATCCAGCGTATGGAATTAATCAAGCAGGCTCATCATAATTTAGTTGCGCTAAATGAGGCGAATCATGCTAAGTTTTCAGCCTTTTTGAAAGCGCTTGATTCTGACCTCGTCAAATTGCGCGGTAAGTTCCCGTCTGCCTAGTGATTGCAGCACGCTCGTAGACTAAAAAGAAATATGTTTGACAAGGGGGGTGTGGTTCACATATTTCGCCCCCCCACGTGAGACGCGGCACTCGGAAACGACGGCCGACGACAAAATGTGGTCCTTTGACAACGCAACAGCTGTGGAAGAGAGAAGAGGGATATTTCTGTAAAGGAAATATCCAGGACCCATGTGAATGGGTCCATCCAAAACCGACTTTTCAGTATTACTGAAAAGTTAAG
>JAHEDF010000364.1 GCA_024641365.1 Planctomycetota bacterium
AGGTGCAACGACCCGCGAAGGGCAATTAACGGCTCCTTTTCGTTCGCGCTTTGGCATTCGTGAGCGTTTAGATTTATATAGCGATATGGAATTAAAGAAAATTTTGGATCGGTCAGCTAATTTATTACAAGTTGGCGCTGATAATGATGGTTTAATAATGATTGCTCGGCGCAGTCGCGGTACTGCGCGTTATGCCAATAATCATTTGCGGCGTATTCGCGATTTGGCGCAAGTGCGATATAATAATCATATTAATGAAGCGGTAGCGTCTGAAGGGTTGGAAATGTTGGGCATTGATGACGCGGGATTAACTGAATTAGACAGACGCATTCTACAATGTCTTGCAACACATCGAAGACCAGTTGGCCTAAAAACCATTGCCGTAACTGTTGGAGAAGATGAGTCGACGATAGAAGATATTTACGAACCATTTTTAATACAAAGTGGTTATTTAATTAAAACGCCAACCGGCCGTGTAGTAACGACTAAAGCATACGGACATTTGGGCATGACGCCGCCACAATCTGCTGCTGTCGACCAACAACGTTGGCTTCCTGGTGATGGAAATTAACATAAAAGCAATTGAGGTTCAATTCTGCGGCTTCAAAATTTATTTTATTGAAACGTTATATTTACGTCGCTTTCAGATGATCGGTAAAATGTCAGTCTGCTTCTGCGGTTAGATCATTCTTTAGCAGACACTGTGTACGTAAGTGTCAAAAAAACATGCAATATCTATGCTTGTTGAGGCTTTAAAATTGGTCGGCTTGACGATATCTGTTTGAACATATAAAGACGACCATGGTTGGTCGTTTAGTTAATGAACTAAAAATGTCAGCGCCTTTCGCCTCAGTTGAGGAGGAGGCAGGGCTCAATATTCTGCGTATGGCTGATCTATTACGTCGCGATATCGCAGTGGTTCTAAAGCCGTTCGGAATTTCTCATACACAATATAACGTACTCCGTATTTTACGTGGTGCCCTCAAGGAAAAAGAGAGCAGGCAACAGGCGAAAACATGCGGAGAAATTGCGGAACGACTCATTACCTTTGAACCTGATGTAACCAGGGTTTTGGATAAGCTGGAAAAACAGGAATTTATAACCAGAGAACGATCACACAGTGATCGTCGTGTTGTACGTTCGCGTATTACGGAGGCGGGATTATCTGTGCTCTCTCAGTTGCAGCCCAAACTGAAGGAAACGCTTCATAAACGCCTAGGCCGATTAAACCGTACTGCACTTAGTGATTTAATCACGCATCTCGAAGCATTGCGTGATTAACCGTTTCAGATGACAACGATTATCAGTTGTCGTTATTTTTAAACACCGAATTCCTCAAGGAGGTATGTTATGCGATTCGTTTCAATGATAGGCTTAGGCTTGGCAACGATAACGTCGTTATCAGCGGCAGATAATTATAAAATTGATCCTATTTCTAGCTCGGCAGTTTTCAGTGTGCGTCATTTTAATGTCGCTAATTTTTATGGGCGTTTTAATGCGATTGATGGCGCTTTAGTATGGGATGCCGCAAATCCGGCGGCCTCCAAAATTACGGTAACTATTCAAGCGGGTAGTGTCGACACGAATAATGAAAAACGCAATGCGCATTTAGCAAATCCAGATTTTTTTGACGCCAAGCAATTCCCTATTTTACAATTTGAAAGCACGTCATTTAAACCGGTAGGGGATACAACATATGAGGTATCTGGTAATTACACTATGCATGGTGTCACTAAACCAATTACCATTTCAGTAGAAAAAACCGGAGAGGCAAAAGATCCAAAGGGTAATATGCGTCTTGGGTTTGAGACGAAATTTAGCATTAAGCGTAGTGATTATGGAATGAGTAAAATGTTAGAGAATATAGGGGATGATGTACATATTATTTTCTCTACTGAGGCTGTTAAACAATAAAATATTTACCGGGGCCTCTTATAGGCCCCGGTAGGTATTCTTTATCTAATTAATAATTACCAAAGAGGTCGGCCATGCTCGATCAAGCTGAATTACTTTGGGGTATTATTGTCCCGCCGCTATTAATGCTGTTTGGCATGTTTTTGTGTGGGGCAATTCCATCTGCAGGGCGATTATTTTCAATTGGCTTATGGATGTCCGTGTCTTATGCGGTGTGTCATCTCGGATTGCAAAAATGGCCAACGTTTGCTGCGAGTGTTCACGATTGGCCAGCTTGGTTTATTTTGTTTGCAGGTGCTCTGACATGGTGTGGAAAATGTCATAGTGGCCCCTGGTTAGTGCGAGCATTAACACGTGGTGTTATAATTGGAGCTGCCACGTGGCTCATGTTGCGACCTCAATTTACCGGCATGTCGCTCCCAATGGTTTTGATATGGGGAATTAGCATTGGACTCATTTGGCTAGCGACAGTTCTAGGTTGGGAACGCGTCTATCAATTTGCTAGTACAGGTCGGACAACAGTTGGATTAGCTGTAACGGCGCTTATTACATCACTGTCATTATTATTGTTTAATACCATGGTGCATGCGCAGTTGGCTGGCATTGTGACGGCCATGTTGGTGACCAGTGTTATAGTTGCTTGGTTGCGTCCGGCGTGGCTGTCAGATAGATCCCTTGTTACGGTGACAGCATTTGTATTGCCGGCATTGATGCTCTTAGGGGTTTATTATGCCGACTTACCGTACTGGTGTGCTATTTTATTGTTAACAGTTGGGGCGTGCCCGGTGGTAATAACGTCCAAACTTAATGAGCGATTTAGCCCGCTACAGCGGCTGCTTCTGCAATTGGGAGCCCAGGTTGTTGTGGCAGCTCCTGTTATTGTGTGGGGTATTGTTACCACCATGCGCGCCATGGCGGAGCCAGACTACGGCTATTGAGCAAACACTTGCTCCTTGGTCGTGACATTATCATAATAATCCTCTACCGCTGGGGATAATGACGCATGTCGAGAACGCCATTACATAATAGATCAATGTCAGACGAAAAGGGTGATCGCACACCTTTAAATAATAAGGAAATTCGTGACAAAACACCATTGCGAAACAAAGTGATTAAGGACAAATCGCCATTAGCTAATTCAGTGCTAGATTCATCTCTCGATGAGCGTTTGTTAGAGGTCATGCGAAATTTAAATTTGGCAGTGGCAGTGGTGGCACAAGCGCGTGACAAACGATTTTTAGACCCGAAGACAATGATATCGGGGCGGTCGGTCCATGAGGCTCTGTTGCATTTAAAAAATGCGGCACAGCAACTTGATCTGATTGGTCGCTCGCTTTCTAAATAAAGCGCCAATTTTGATGATTGAGTAAAGTTGACCTTGTATAAAGGGCAATATTACCAGGATGTCGGCGCATGCGTGCAAAGCTATATGAATGGGAAGGCGCTGAACCTTCGATTATTCGAAGGATGATTAATAAAACGTATCGCTGTGTCTCTGTGTGCACGCTTGTACTATCGTGTTTATTGTGTGTACGAACTTTATCAGCACATACCTTTACTGCGATAGCGGCAGATCTGCTGTACAACGAAAATGAATTATCAATGACATTAGGACTCAATATCCTAGATGTCATTGCTATTATTACCAATTCACCAACAACCGCTGGTACAAAATTAAGTCACAGTGAATTGATTGCCGATATGCCGGCAGTGCAGGCGTATTTAGAAAAATATGTGCATGTGTCAGTTAATGGTAAGCGTATCTCAGGACAATGTCTGGGTTATATTCCTGATTTAACAGATCCGCCAAAACCGGGTCAGCCGCTAGCCGAAACACTACCAGATCGCCTGCCATTTTTGCTCATTTGGACCTTGCCTGCTGATGCAAAACAGTGCGATGTTCAATTTGATTTATTAATTGATGTGGTGGGAACAGGTGTCGTGCATGCGAATTTTCATGACGGAAGTTCGACGCAATCTTTATTTAGAGATTTAGGAGCAATCGCGACATTCGATTTACCTGGGACTACATTAAACCCAGATAATGTTAGAGCAGAGCCACAGCCACAGACCACTTCAACTATGGGTGTGTGGACATTGCTTAAAATTGGTTTTCTACACATAGTCCCATTTGGACTTGATCATATTGTTTTTGTCGTGTGTCTATTTTTATTATCACCCAAGCTGAAGCCATTGTTAATTCAAGTGACCGCATTTACGATTGCGCATTCAGTGACGCTTGGCATGGCGATGATGGGGTGGGTGCTGTTGCCAAGTCGCTGGGTCGAATCATTGATCGCATTATCAATTGTCGTTATGGCTGTCGAAAATTTGTTTATGCGTGATGTAAAACCGTGGCGTTGGATAGTTGTTTTTGTATTTGGACTTATTCACGGACTTGGTTTCGCAGGGTCTTTTAGCGAAATTCAATTATCAGAAGGACATGTCGCCATACCGCTCTTATTGCTCAATATTGGTATTGAAATTGGCCAATTATGCGTGGTCGCAGCATGTGCTTTATTAACCTGCTGGGCATGGAAAAAACCATGGTATCGACAAGCAATAATTCTCCCAGCTAGTGGCGCTTTCGCTGGACTAGGTTGTTGGTGGGTTATCGAACGCGTATTTGCGCTGTAATTATTTTTTACCGATACCCCGCTACCAATAGGTTGGCTCATTACGAAGCCGCATGATATAACGGAATGTACCGGTTTGATTTTTAACAAATGCCGGACTGCGATTACCATTAGACATGCTCGTATTAACCGGCCACTGCAAATAAGAATCCTGACCTTGGTGCGTATGGTGTTGCTG
>JAHEDF010000022.1:0-14428 GCA_024641365.1 Planctomycetota bacterium
TTTTCTTAAAAAACAATTGGAGTCTCTCAAAGACGGAAAGCATCCAAAAGAAAGTATCGTTGAATTATTAGAAGCGGCCAAAGCCACCAATAATAAAGATCTAAAAAAGATTGCGATTGATTATGAAAAAGATCTCGAAAAGAGTAAAGATCCGCTCGCTAAATTCCAAGGGGCCTTATATGGCGGCGATGCAGTGGAGGGTCGTAAATTAGTTATCGAACAAAGCGTCGGGCAATGCATAATCTGCCATAAATTTGAAGGCAAAGGTGGCATCGTTGCACCTGATCTTTCACAAATTGCCATGGAAAAGCGTGCCACTCGCGAATATTTTTTAGAATCTTTAATTAATCCAAGTGCCCAAATCGTTCCAGGCTATGGCAATATGACGGTCACGTTAAAAAATGGCGAAACGGTCATCGGTTCGTTATTAGAAGAAGATAAAAAAATGCTGCAGTTAAAATTTGTCGATGGAAGCAAAAAGGAAATAGCGATTGCCGATATTAAAAATCGCACACCTGCGATGTCGGTTATGCCGCCCATGGGAGCGACACTGAAGTTCGATCAAATTCGTGATATTATCGCGTATTTGGCGAGCTTAAATAAACCCGTACAAGCTGCTAAAGACGATCATTAGCTTTTTTTTCGAGGGCGTTGCCCTCGGGCTCCCACGGACTTTGTCGTGACTTCATTTTGCGCTTGGGCGCAAAATTATGGGCGGATCGGCTGCGCCGATTGTATCCGCCCACCGTCACTCGGCGTCCGCTCGCCTAGCGGCTCGTATTCACATTTACTGGTAGATACTGTTTTCACCAAAGTCTAATTTTTATTTGGTTTTATCTTTCTTTGGTGGTTTCAGTATCCAATTAAATTCTTCGCCATCTGTTACTAATTTCAATTCGTTGGAGTTTGGGCCTGGGTTGGCGAAAGTTTTTGGTGCTTTTGCTTTAAATTGCGCTTTAATTGATGCGAATTCTGGTTTGTCTGCTAAATTATACCATTCGGCTTTGTCTTCGCGCACGTTATATAATTCTTCGGTATCGTTGTGATAATGAATATAACGCCAATCTTGATTCATCATGGCGTAGCCACCGGGCTTCATGTGCGGCAAGAAAATAGTACGGTCTTTGGCTTGTGATGGATCTTTTAAAGTCGCCGCGATGGATGTCCCTTCCAGTCCAGCATCATTTTCTAAACCACATAAATCAACAAAGGTTGGAAACATATCAATTAAACTGACACTGGTATCGACGCTGACATTTTTGGCTAATCCAGGGCCTGACCAAATAAATGGCACTTTTGAGGTGCGTTCCCACAACGTATGTTTGCCGTAATTACCTTTTTCTCCAAAGTGGTAACCATGATCACTCCATAAGACAATAATAGTATTATCGTTGTAGGGACTTGCTTCGAGTGCATCTAATATGCGGCCAATATTGGCATCCACATAGGAGGTAGCCGCGCGATAACCATGCAACGTTTCTTGTACGGCATCAATTTCTACTAATTTATTATGAATCTTCATACGGTTTTTCATTTGGGTGCGTATTGGTTCGGGAATGTCATCTAAATCATCAGCTTTAAGCGGATTTGATTTCAGCGCTTTGCGGTCGTACATATCAAAATATTTTTGTGGCGCATAATTAGGAAAATGTGGGCAATAAAAACCAACGGCTAAGAAAAATGGTTTGTCGTGTTTTTGTTTTAAGATGCCGCACGTCCAATTTGCACGCATCGTGTCAGAGAGTAATTCTTCTTTGTCATTTGGAATTGGCCCGCTATCCAAAAAGCCAGCCTTATTATCTGGGCCAAAACCAGCACGTATATAAGCAGCGTGAAGTTGTGGCTCTGGCGTTGGCGGATTTCCGTAATTCCAGGTATCGACTGGCCATCCGGCGGTTTTCTGCTCATCGGTTCGCACGCGAATTAAGTCCCAACCACGTTTATCAAAATATCCGGCCGGATGATGAAATAATTTTCCGGTCCCAAAAGTGGCGTAACCAGCGTCGTGAAAAGCTTTTTGTAGTGGTCTATATTCCGCATGTTCGCGGAAGTAGACTTGATTTTCATAGCAGCCCGTGGTGCTCGCAAACCGCCCCGAAAATATTCCTGATCGCGCAGGCCCACAATAAATTCCACAGGTATGCGCATTTTGGAAGGTAATGCCACGCGCTGCTAAACGATCCATATTTGGCGTCTTCGCCTGTGGATCACCCATCGGACCAATCCAGTCATTCATGTCATCTATAGCGATAAAGACCACGTTAGGTCGTTCGCTCGCTGCTAACGCATTAAGCGATAAAATAGTAGTAATAATCAAAGCGAATAGGGATTTCATGACGTGTTCCTCGGCAGCAATAAGCGCTACCTAGGCAATATGCCGCAATCAGCACTGGTTACGCCGGAAAAACCGACAGGGTGTATTTATGTTTAAAGTGGATTGAAATGGCGAATGGCGAATGGCGAAAATTTGCTAAAGAAATAAAATCAATAACCCAAGCGCCAACGGCGCGACATATATGAGCCTAGCAGGCTGCTGAAAAAGTAGCTTGCGGGGGTTGAAGGGGGCCGTCTGGCCCCCTTTGGTTAAGAGTCTGTTTTAATAAATTGCGGAAAAATCGCGACTGCACGTCGCCCCGCAATTTATTAAAACCTAGCAGGTTGGTGTTTTTCAGCAGCCTGCTAGGGTGAAGCCCTAGGTGGTGTAAATGGTCAATAAAAAGAGAGGTCTGAAGGACCGACATATGGTAATTTTCCGTCATGCATTGTGCCTGTATATAATTCGGTGAGCAATCATAGGGCGGGCCTTCAGCCCTTATTTATAATGGTGGTTATTAACCTAGGGCGTTGCCCTAGGCTCATATATGTCGCGCTGTTGGCGCTCAATTTTAGCGGAAAATTTTGCTATTTCGCCAATCGCCGACTCACTTCGTTCGCAAAACAAACTCTATCAACGCCTGCCCTGCCGGATCACCTTCTTCAACCATTTTCGTTTTAATCGTGTTATGATCACGATCGCTATATTCTTTGAATAACGTATTCATATTTCCCGCTGCTATAAGCGCAGCCTGCATACGTTTACTTTCATCAGAGCGACCTTTCATGTCATGATCACCGGTAATAAAAAATATCGGCGGCATATTTGCCTTTGCATGCGTGAGTGGTGCGGCGTGATCAACAACTTCGACGTCACGCCCAATTCCACGTTCTTTCCGTACCGTAAAATGCGTAATCATTTGTCCGCTGATTGGCACAGCACCTGCGATAGCGTGTGGATCCATACCAGCAGCAGTCAACCATTGCGGATCACAAACAACCATCGTGGTTAAATACCCACCTGCCGAATGACCGCCGACGAATACGCGCTTGGGATCGCCCCCATGTTCGGCAATGGTGCGATGAACAAATGCCACAGACGCTGCTGCATCAGTAATATAGGCTGGATACGTTGCTTTTGGGCTGAGGCGATAATCGACCGCTACGCAAGCAATGCCGGCGTTTACTAACGTGGTGCCAAATTTCTTCTCACCGCTGCGGCTGCCGTTTTCTAATCCACCGCCATGAAACCATACAAGCGTAGGAAATCCTTTTTGAGTCGGAATATACATGTCTAATTTACAACGCTCTTTGGCATACGCATCTGGTTCGTCGGCTGGGCGATAGGCAACATCTTTTATAATTGTAATATTTTGTGCTGGTGGCGTGCTATTTTCGACCCCCTGCACTAAACCGCTCACCAAGATTGTTGATAACCATAATAAAATGAGATAACGCATCGAGCTAACCTTGTAAAAAGTCACTACTTATTCTGAATTATTTCTGTGAACGCATCTCATTAATTTGTTTTTGTAAAGCAGCTGCCTCTGCCTCCACTTTTTGAATATCGCCGGTTCCTGGAGCGACTTTTTTGTGCCGGTTATAACCAATATAATCAAGCCAGCCATTTGAGCGTTGGCTGCGGTGTTTGTTGACTAATCCCCACATGGGATCGGACTTAATTTTCGCCAAGAGATCCTCAGCGGTGCCTGGGGCCGTATAAATTTTTAATTCCTTTAATATTGCTAATGCCATAACTAAATGGCCAAGTTCTGCTGGATGAATACCATCTTTAGAGAAATGATACTGCGGATCATTTTTTTGCCGCGCCTGTAATTCACTGACCATCACGGTATGTAAATCAGCAACCGCAATGACGCCTTTTGGCGGTGTTTGTTTTTCCCATTCGGCAAATTTCCCAAGGACCTGATCATAATCGCTTTGTGATCTATAATTATCATATGCTGGCGGGGTAATTAAAATAACTTGCGCACCAGCAGCAGTGCATTGGTCAACTAATTTCGTCATACCATCACGAAATGCTTGCATGCGTTTTTCATCATATGGTAAATAAATACCATCGTTCATGCCATAACACGCCATGACTACCTGTGGTTTTACAGCTGTAAGTGCGCGCTCTAAACGTTCATGAATGCACGGCCGTGGAAATTTACCGCCCGCATGACCTTTCTCTGATAAACCAGATGCTGTTTCGCTACTCAGTCCAACACTAACAATATCAATCGCCGCCTGCGGAAATTCTTTTTGTAACAAATATTCAATAAATGACACGTACGTGCCTGCCTGGGTAATACTGTCACCCAACACCATCACTCGTTTACCATCAACCAATGTGATGCCCGAAGCGGTAGCATCAGCACTCTGTGCTCGAGTAACCGACGCACAAACCATCACAGCGCTCATCACGAAAAATAAAAATAGGCGACGCATAAAACGCACCTGCAATGGTTTATTTAATACGATCATGGTCATGAGCCTTCTCCTAACATCCGGCGAACGTGAATGATTACGTTTAACATGATGCTAATGTTGACCACTCTAAGCCAATATCCCTTTACCTGTGTGCTAATAATTGCGTGAATAACGCAGGTAATCACTAAAACGAGCCAAAAGAGAACCGCCCACCAAGCCACGGTATTCGAGCATAATGGGAGCGAGCGGCCACCCGCCCATTTTTTCACAGCGAAGCGAATGAAAAAAGTCACAACAATAAATACGCGGAAACAGTTCCGAGCCGCAAGGCGAGCGGGCGCCGAGTGGTGGTGGGCGGATACAATGACCGCAGGTCATCCGCCCATAATTTTGCGCCCATGCGCAAAATTAAACCACGACAAAGCCCGTGGGAGCACGAGGGCAAAGCCCTCGAAACAAAAAACCGGGCGCCGAGTGACGGTGGGCGGATATAATCGGCAAAGCCGATCCGCCCATTTTTTCCTAGCGATAGCGTAGAAAAAAAGTCACGACAAAGCCCGTGGGAGCACGAGGGCAAAGCCCTCGAAACTAAAAGCCTTTGTTCTCATACCAAATTAAACCAAGTCCACCATTCCCACCAGCAGCATTATTATTTTCTTCGCTATTGATAACATCTAAATCACCATCGCCATCCAAATCGATTAAACGAGAATGATCATATTTAATGCCCGCTGGCCCGCTGATTTCATGCCGTTTCCACGCATCTGAAAAAGGAGCGCCAGTATTTTCTAGCCATACGATGCCGCTCTTTGGTGGTGTTGCGCTTTCACATGCTAATACCAAATCTTGTTTGCCATCCCCATTGATATCTCCAATAGCAATTGATTTGCCGCCACCGACTTGATCGGGCAATGGTATCTCAATGCTTTTCCACATATCACCGTTCGCATCAGTTCGCTCCATTAAAATAATACCGTTTTTAACAGCACCAACGATGTCTTTGTCACCATCACCTTCGAGATCTGCATAATCAATAAATAATAATTCTGCCTTGGTTTGTAAAATATGATGCTCTTTCCAAGGCATGGTTGCTTTTTCTGTTCCTGGATTTTCTAACCAACGCACACCTCGCAGATCACCTTTACGATCAGAAAATAAAATATCGACCAGATTATCACCATTCATGTCTACTAATATAATCGACATAATCCAACTTGCTTTTGCCAGTGGATATGCTGTCCATTTATTATTTTCCCTGGGATTCTCTGGTGCTGCAAACCAGGTAATTGATGCGCTTTTTCCCTTAGACCCAGCAACAATATCTAAACCGTATTGCCCATCAATTTGCAGGCCTTCTGCATACATCCATTGTTGTTTACTGTCTTGTGAAGAAATAACGTGTCGATTCCATTGAGCGGACTCCGCGAAAACGTCGCCCGTTGTTGGCGGCCAAAAGATACTGAGCGCTTGTTCCTTGCCTTCACAACTAGTGATAAGTTCAAAACGCCCATCACCGTCCAGATCAACACACACCGCATCTTCGATACTCGTGTTGTGCCCAATATGTTTTTTTGGCCATGGCGAACGCACCTGCATAATATCTGGATGCAAATAAATACCTGCAATACCAGATTGCTCCCATCCCGTAACAATATCCAAACGACCATCACCATTCACATCAATTAATTTAGCACCATCGGCACCTAACAAACCCGTTTCAATCGTATGCCGTGGCCACGGCGCCTCCTGAGCAACGAGCGGGTATAGTAATCCAACTAGAATTAATAGCGCACGCATAAAAACCCTCTCCGTAAAGCTGCCTAGTAACCCGTCAATTGGAGAGAACTATGAGCACATAACCACAAAAACAATTTCTATTGAGCAACTACCTAGCAATTAACCACACAAAACCTGATCAAAATTCAACTTTCGATCAGATTTGCCATAAAAATCTAATTTTTAAGTAATATTGTTAAAATCGCAGACAGAGTTCAGATCCAAGGCGCCGCATGCGATGGTGTAGCAGCGCTACATCGAGCATGCGGCAACGCCGGAGCTGGACCCGTACTGCGGTTTTAACCTATTTTTGTAGGTTCCAGCGCAGCACGCGTCCGAAATTATTCCATTCCGTTTCTAAAATATTACCCTGCGCGTCAAAAGTAATACCATGTGGTGAAGTAGCGATGTCGTCTTTCCAGTCTTTTGGCTCAACCTTTGGTGTATTCGACTGTCCTAAATTTGGGTTAGCAGCTAATGCCGCTACTTGTTTGCCCTCTTTATCGTACACGGATACGCGACCACCGGTTTTATCTTTATCCAAACCAATTTCCGCAACGCAGACATAATCCCCATAAAATGACGCCGAACTCGGACGTCGTAGTCCTTCACCAACATGAACGCCAATCACCGATCCATCTAAATTGAGATGAATCAAGCGATTGTTGCCCCGGTCACATACCAAAATACGAGCTGGTTCATAACGTGGATCAATAAATATTTTATGCGCGTTTGATAATTTTGCTGGTTCACCGCGACCACCAAAAACGGTCTTATATTTACCGTCCTTGTCGAAAACAAAAATCCAATCTTTTCCATACCCATCTACAACATATATATCACCATTTGGTCCAACATCGACTGAGGTTAATTTTAATTTGCCTTTATCTTGTGGAAACGCACTTGCTGGAATTTCTAATAATAGCGTGCCATCTGTTTTGCATTTCATTACTTTTGATTGGCCTAAAATAGCCGCATAGATAATATCTTCGCCATTTTCAGAATGAATTACAAAACCGTGCGCAGTTCCTGGGATATTGGGGACATATTTTTTAAATGTGCCATCCGCGCCGTAAACTTGTAAACCACCTTCTTTTTGTCCGTCAACGCTGACGTAAATGTCGCCTTGCGAATCAACGCGAATTTCTCCATGCCCTTTACCAATTGTTTCCATGCCTGGAGGTGGCTTCAGCGCGTTTGGTACAAAGGTATAGTCAAGCGCTTGCGCGAGCGACGAACAAGCAAAGAACACTAATAAGAGTGAGGTAATGATTGGTGATTTTTTCATACAGGCAATTCCATCTGAGGGTTTATTAATTGTTCATGAAGTGATGTCGTTTTGGGAACGGTGCATCGTAGGCGGCGTACATGTAAGCGCTTTCAAGGTAGTGTCATTAGCAAAGATGCGCTTGTAGTTGAACTACATCAGACATGCATCGATTGGCTCTCTTACTGGCCATTAAGCAAGTCACTATGACGCTGATCATGCCGACATTTTACTCAACATTGGCTCTCGATTCACGGTATCTGATGATTAATTCTAGTAGGTAATCTCACCATTAACGGCTGATAGGATCGCTCCACATGCGTACCACCTTAACAACGCTCATTGTGCTTGGTAGCATGCTGAGTTCATGGCTATGTGCTGCTGATCAAAAACCGCAACTCTATAAACTGGAAAAACGTGCCAGCGAAATTGATACGCGCGCCAAAGAACATCCCGAAATCCGTTTTGTCTTTAAAGATGACAAAGGGAAAGTGTTAGATTTACAACATGCGCTCGTTGACACCCGCGTGAAGTCGCAGGGGAAATTAGTCATTTGGTTAATGGGTTATAATAATGATTTGTTTGAACGACTCGGTAGCTACGGCTTACATGGCATTCAAGTGCACTATGCCAATGGTTGGTTTTCACTAATTACCAAGGACAAAATCACCAGCGATCATACGCTCGGTGATATTCGATTAGAAGCTGCAACCGGTGAAGATCATAGTCCATTAGTATCGATTCCAAAACCAGACGGCATGATGGAACGTTCGTTGCAATTCGTAAAATGGTTAGCCAAAGAAAATCCTCAGGGCAACTGGCAACAATTTCTAAATACAGATGGAACAGATTTATTGTGGGAAAAAGTTATCATCTCTGGCTCGTCGCACGGATCGACGACGTCCGCTCGTTTTGCTATGTATAAAAAGGTCGATCGTGTCGTCATGCTGTGCGGGCCACGTGATAATAATCAATCGTGGCAAGGTGGCGAATCAGCAACACCGGCTAATCGCTTTTTTGGGTTTTCCCATGTCTTGGATGGTGGTTGGACTGGTGATCATTACTGCCGATCCTGGCAATTACTCAAATTACATAATTTTGGACCTGTGATTGATGTTGATGTGGAAAAACCACCGTACGGAAATTCTCGGCGCTTAATATCAAATGCGGATGTCGGCAAAGATCCGAAGCGTGCCCATGGTGCCGTACAACCAGGAAGCAGATCACCAAAAGGTAAAGATGGTGCGTTTTTATATGAAGCGGTATGGCGTTATTTATATACGCATCCCGTTGATGCTGTTGGTGACCCGGTGCCGTTGTCGATCAACTGTAAAATGGAACAACAGCCGTAGGTTTATTTTAAAGACATTTTAACCGCAGAGAACGCAGAGACTATTTATAATATGATCTTGGCTCATTCCATTGCCTTTAAATACCGGTAAACGGTGCTTTTTATTGTAGGCATATTTAAAAAACCTACTCTGCGTCCTCTGCGGTTAAACTGTATTGAAATTTATCTTTACCCTTCTGGCTTACGGAAGAAACCCATTAAACCGCGGCTGAGGGTTTGCACAAATCCAGTTCCAGGTATTAAACGCCATAACACGGACACTTCTTCTGGATTTAATCTTTTGAGCGCTGGCAAATATTTGAGGGCCAACAATACGGCCGGCAGACGCATACAGGTGCTAATAAGAAATAGCGTATGAAAGGCGCTATCATTAATCATTGGCAACCAGGAGCGCGTCGGGTCGTCATCAGAACGCGCCATCAAGATGCTACCAATAATTGCACCAAATGCAGCGCACGCGGTCACTACAGCCTGATGATAACCAATTAAGCGCGAACGTGCCATCGGGTTATTATGACAGCTAAATAATAGCACACCGACTGCAATTTCAGCAGTGCACCAACAAACCCCGCTAATAAATTCTGTTAGCATTAAATAGGGCAAATAATTAGTAAATGCCCAGGATAGCGGCACTAACATGATGCCAATTACTGCAACTCGCAGCATTGCTGCTGGACCAAATATATCAATTAATCGTCCAACTGCCGGATATGAAATTACTCGTACCAATACCGATATCTGCACCAACAACACGTAATCCCATGCCGGTGTTAATCCTAATCCACGTGGCTGTGGCGTAAGCATATACACGGCGAAATACGGACCTGCTAACATGACACCAAAATGCATGACTGCCCAGACAATTGTCCAGCGTCCAATATCCGTTGAAAAAATATTTCGTAAAAATTTACTAAAACCGCCATCGCTTAATAAATCTTGTGGTTTACCCCCAAATGGCATGCGTGGCGGTGGCTCATATTGTAAATAGATTAACCAGGCACTGATGGCACGTGAAATAAAAGCAATACCAATTAATATTTGTAGCCCCCACGGACCAACTGTTGCTGGCAAATAATGGAGTATACCTGCAAATAAAATGGCGAAACCTAATTTTACAATAATCACAACTCGACTGCGAAATGCGAGATAACGGCTCTGCAATTTTCGTGGCACTAAGCCACCCATCCAACTCGTCCATGCTGGACCACCAACAGCACCAGCCAATCCAATGGTAATGGCAAATACTAATCCCAACGGAACTGCCCACGACGTGTCAGGATTGTGTAAAGGCAGACTTAAACCAGCTACACACAGTGCCTGAACAATGGCATGAATTAAAACCGCTTTTTTATTACCACCTAATATTTTTAATAACGGTCCCAGGCGCATGCCAACGATGGTCATGCCAATCATGGGGATAATGGTTAATATCCCAATTTGTGAAGGCGTGGCCCCTAATCGAGTTTGTAAAATTGGTACAATAAAACTTTCAACGAAGCCGAGCATGGCGGCAACGACCAAGCCTTCGATAACAGCAATAGACATCCCATGACGAATCAAACTGCGTCTATCACTAGTCCGTTGCTCCCCCTCACCGCTGTCACCCATGTGGTGCACATCTCCTACCGAAACCTGTCATAGCTGACCTAACTCGCAGAGTAAACTCACTTAATTTTTTTCGTTACTAATAATTAAAACCGTAGCAGAGGTCAGACGTTTTACTCTTTGACATAGTCAACAACATGCGCTTTCAAAAATTTAGCCCGCTTCATCGAACCAAATGGCGTCTCTGCAGCACCATGCCCAGCGCCATGGACGACTACTAATTCAAAATCTTTTCCTGCTTTTTCTAAGGCGTTTGCTACTTGATGCGTTGATTGTGGGTCAACGTTGTCATCTAACTCACCAACAACGAGCATGAGTTTTCCCTGCAGTTTGTGCGCGTTGGTGACATTAGACTGTTCAGCGTAATGCGGACCAATTGGCCACCCCATCCATAATTCATTCCACCAAATTTTATCCATGCGATTGTCATGACAGCCACAATCAGCAACGGCGACATGATAAAAATCTGGGTGAAATAATAACGCACCCAAAGCATTTTGCCCACCTGCTGATCCGCCATAAATACCAACACGCGATAAATTCATCCATGGCCGTGTTGAAGCTGCCTGTTTCCACCACGCAATGCGATCGGGAAATCCAGCATCAGCTATATTTTTACAACACACATCATGGAATGCTTTGGAGCGATGTGAGGTACCCATGCCATCAATCATCGCCACCACGCATCCTAAATCAGCAATTTTTTGTTGCCCATAACGCGTGCGAAATGTTTTTGGCACATAGGCCGAGTGCGGACCAGCATAAATATTTTCTATGACTGGATACGATTTTTTTTCATCAAAACCAAACGGACGCCAGATCACGCCATAAATATCGGTTTTCCCGTCACGTCCTTTTGCTACGAAACGTTCCGGCATGCGTCCACCAGCCGCTAACCACTGACTGGCATCTGCTTTTTCCAAGAAAACAATTAACTCACCCGTGTTTCCATCACGCAGTGCATGTTGCGGCGGTGCATCGACACGTGACCACGTATCAACTAAATAACGCCGAGTATCCGACCATTCTATCGCATGCGATCCATCGCCGTCGGTGAGTGCCGTCAACCCACTGCCGTCAAATTGTACGCGAAAATGTTGGATATAATACGGATCTTGTCCGGGTACTGTTCCGCCAGCGGTAAACCAAATCTGTTGTTTTTCTTCATCGACATGTTCAACAGATCGCACCACCCAATTGCCTTTAGTAATTTGATTTTTTACCTGTCCAGTTTCTATATCATAGCGGTATAAATGATTCCAGCCATCACGTTCAGACATCCATATAGCAGATTTTTGTTCGGGAATTAACTGATAAAATAATTTATTAGCATAGTCTAAAAAAGTTGGTGCTTGTTCGTCAATAATAGCACGTGCCTCACCTGAGCGGTTAACAGCAACTACACGAAGCACCTGATGTCCGCGTTGATTAAACATCATCGTACAAGCGCTACTATCTGGCATCCAAGCAACTGAATTTATTGACCACGGGTTTGTAAAGAATTTATCGTCGACGGGAATTTGTTTACGATCCGCTAGGCGAAATAAACACACCCGTTTCGTGTCTATTTTATCGCCTGGTTTTGCATAACGAACTGTGCGCTGCGTTGGCTGAACCTGATCTTTCGGTGATGAGCTGATTAAGGTGATCGTGCGATTATCTCCCTTTTCTATGCGCATACCAATAACGTGCGATGAGTCTGGCGACCACGCTACCGGCAATGAATAATAATTATCTTCCGTGCCATCGGTCGTTAGCGCTATGGGATCGCCACCAGCTACTGGATGTAAATAATAATTGTGTTCACGTACTGCTATGCGCCACACGTTATCGGGCGCTTGATTTGGATTTTTCCGTGGTTTAGGGGTAGGTGCTCCAACACCATCTATGACGACTTCGCTGCGTGCTGATGTCGCTTCGATGACCCCTAACACCGTCCCTGATTTATCTTGTGCTACCCACACATGACCAACGTAGGTGTGTTGGGTTGTTTTTTCGCCTTTTTCTAAGGTTGCATATCGCTTTCTTTTCCCTTGGTAATCACTCCACATTAATTGTATGGGCTGCGCGTATTCATTAATGACTGTCAGTTCCGTTTCGTCATCCGTTTGAGGCGATGGGCGCGGTTCAAATGACACGGGTGGCTGTAGTCCTCGTGCACTTGCCTGTAGCGCCAAGGTTTTAACTGGTCCTTCAAACCATTTTCCCGCTACTGACAACAGCCACGTTTCTCCATTATCCAATAAATCCAATTGTTGGATTGGTAATTGTCGTGAATCATATTTATTTTTCGTTACCGCCGACAATGCTTGTGCCATTTTATCATGATCAAACGCTACCGTACGATTTTTCTGTTTCATATTTACCAGTATATATTCGCTGTGCTCTTGACTGGTCTGGCGTTTATACCACGCGTGCTGTCCATCTGCCATCCACTGCAGTGCTAATTTGTTATTTAATATCGCCGCACGATCTGCAGCATGTAGGCCATTGGCCATACAACTCGCAAGCAACAAACCCATGATCACAACACAAGGCACAAGCAGCGTTTCTAGAAATTTAAATCGCATTGCGTTCCTTTTAGAAGTATTGTCTCTTAATCTCGTACATCATTACGGTGCTACCTGGACGCGTGTTGATAAAGTGGCTTTCTTGCTCATATGCACTCTCTTTTTCGCATATTTGTAGACAAAATAGCTGTTTCTGTCTGCATACTGGCAAGTAGCTCTGTGAAAAGTTGACGACAAGATGGTGCGCAGCACATGCCTGCAAAAAAAACGCCCCCACTTTCGACAACTTTATTGACGCATGTACTGGATTGCATGCGTGTCCGCACTTTTATGTGTTCACGGCAACAGCATGAACACGGTTATAGCATGGCACGACGGATTATTCGTGATTGGAATTTTATTTATGTCACCCGCGGTTTACCGGTATGGGTTGTTGGCGAAGAGGCTTTTCCGCTCAAACCATATGAGCTTATTTTAGTGCCACCTGGCATTCCACATCATGCCACTTGTCGTTCTGAACAAGTGACATTGGGATCATTGCATGTCACTATTACGCTGCCAAACGGCCAAGATGTTTTTCAATTACTTGGTCCACCGCATCGGCAAACCATCATTCCAGGTTCGCGATTCGATTTATATTTTCGTTCATTCATGAATGAATTCGATCGTCCCGTAGAAGAACGAAAACAGATGTTTCCTGGTTGGGCACATTTAATTACCCGCGAATTATTTCGCGATAATGATGCACGTCATTTATTACAACCACGCACTGCTGATCCTGTTGTGATCGACGTGCTGACGTTTATTAAACGTCACCTTGATAAACCACTTACTTTGGATGCGTTAGCAACACACGCTGGCTATAGTCCGCAACACTTGAACCGTGTTTTCCAACGCGTGCTTGGCACCACTCCGCTTAAATATTTAGCAGCTACACGACTAGAAACAGCGGCAGAGCTGTTATTGCGCCACCATGAATTTTCAGTCGCGCACATCGCCAAAAAAGTGGGGCACACAGATCCTGCCTATTTTACACGCCAGTTTCATCAACGCTTCCAAATGACCCCCAGTGAGTACCGTGAATCGGTAGGTTCAGAATCTCCTAGTCCAGGTTCAATTTCTCCAGCGCCTCACCAGTAAGAGTTGACGATGCATTGCACTACTTCTGTTATC
>JAHEDF010000022.1:14507-18113 GCA_024641365.1 Planctomycetota bacterium
GCGTTGGTGAACGCACTCGCTTTAGGGGCTGCCGAGACACCTGACTTCGTCCGCGACATTCAGCCCATATTACGTGACACCTGTTATTCGTGTCATGGAGAAAAAAAACAAAAAGGGAAATTACGCCTCGACTCGAAACCGTTAGCTCTGCAAGGTGGCACCTCTGGTATCTCAATTAAGCCTGGTGATAGTAAGCATAGTTATTTTATGCAGCGCATTCGTGGCGAAGGCGACGAAACGCAAATGCCAGAAAAAGCTGACCCGCTCACACCACAACAAATAGCGCTTTTAGAGCGCTGGATTGATGCAGGCGCAGCATGGCCAGACAGCGCATCAGTTGCGAATGCCACTATCAAAAAACATTGGGCCTACGAAAAGCCCGTACGTCCATCGGTACCAACCTTTGATTCAGCCGCTCAGTCATCGTGGGTTCGTAATCCCATTGATGCGTTTATTTTAGAACGCTTGAATCAAGAAAAATTAAAACCAGCGCCAGAAGCAGAAAAGGCAACCCTCATAAGACGCTTGAGTTTAGATGTTATTGGTTTGCCACCAACGCCAGAAGAAGTCGCTGCCTTCGTCAACGATACCGCGCCAGATGCTTACGATAAATTAGTAGATCGTTTATTAGCTTCTCCGCATTACGGAGAACGCTGGGCGCGTATCTGGCTTGATTTAGCGCGTTACGCAGACACCGATGGCTTTAATTTTGATAGACAACGATCCATGTGGCCATGGCGTGATTGGGTTATTAATGCCTACAATGACGACATGCCCTTTGATCAATTTACCATTGAACAACTGGCAGGTGATTTATTGCCCAATGCCACGCGACAACAAAAATTAGCAACTGGGTTTCACCGCAACACCATGGTCAATAGCGAAGGTGGCGTTGATAAAGAAGAAGCGCGATGGGAAAATTTAATTGATCGCACCAATACCACTGCCGCAGTGTGGATGGGTAGCACTATGAATTGCGCACAGTGTCATAATCATAAATATGACCCATTTAGTCAGCGCGATTATTATTCCTTTTTAGCATTCTTTGAAAGTGCAGATGAAGTCACACTACAACTGAATGATGCCGAGGTGACTAACAAAAATTCAGGAAAAAAAGAAACACATATTAAGCGAACTGCTTTAGTTTTTAGTGAAAGCAATAAAACCAAACCACAAACCCACATGCGCATGCGTGGTGCTTTTGTCAGTAAAGGTGATTTAGTCGATGCCGCTACGCCTAAATTTTTACCAGAACCACCGACAAAAGGCGCGAATAATCGCCTCAGTTTAGCTCAATGGTTAGTCAGCAGTGAGCACCCATTAACCGCTCGGGTTTTGGTCAATCGTATCTGGGAAACGTATTTTGGACGCGGGATTGTTTCGACTAGTGAGGATTTTGGGACACAGGGCGCGCTACCAAGTCATCCCACTTTATTAGACTGGTTAGCCGTCGACATACAGGAACAAAAATGGAGTCTTAAAAAATTACATCGGCTTATTGTTACCAGCTCGATGTACCGACAATCATCCCATGTTGATAAAACAACCTTAGAAAAAGATCCCAGTAATATATTTTTGGCACGCGCACCACGTTATCGCTTAGAAGCAGAGCAATTGCGCGATAATGCGTTATTAATTAGTGGCTTGCTCACCTTTAAAGTGGGTGGTCCCAGTGTTTTTCCACCAGGACCAAAAGAATTAGGACGCATTAATACCAATAAAGAAAATATTCCCTGGAAAACTAGTCCAGGAGACGACGCCTACCGTCGCGGTATTTATACGTTTTGGCGACGAACCTCGCCGTATCCAACCTTTGCCTTATTTGATGCACCAAGTCGTGAATTTTGCGCGCTCACACGTCCACGCAGCAACACACCCATGCAGGCATTAAGCGGATTGAATGATCCTGTTTTTTGGGAAGCGGCTCAAGCATTTGGTCGCATGATGGCCGCTCATAAAGGGCCTGATGACAGTGATCGCTTGCGCTACGGGCTGCAACGTTGCGTTGCGCGCCAATCAAGTGCCCAAGAAATTCAAACGCTTACCGCCGCACTCGCATCTGAACGCGCCACTTTTGAAAAAGATAAAAAAGCCACAGACACTATTTGTGGTGGCAAAGGTGATGCGACTACCGCTGCCTATATTATGATTGCAAATGTCTTATTAAATTTAGACGAAACATTGTCACGGGAATAATCAGATGTTACACAATTCTTCTCTTTCTCGTCGCTCATTATTACAACACGGTGTTGCTGGTTTAGGCGCTTTAGCATTCGCAGGTAGCGGATTAACAGCAGGTGAACGTACCGATCCCATGGCTCCCAAGCAGCCGCATTTTAAAGCTAAAGCAAAACGCATCATTTATTTATTCATGGCTGGCGCCCCCTCACAATTAGACCTTTTTGATTACAAACCAAAACTCACAAAATTAAATAATCAACCATGCCCAGAAGATTTAATTGCTGGCGAACGTTTCGCATTTATCAAAGGTATACCTAAATTATTAGGGACACCACATACTTTTAAACAACATGGTAAATCTGGCATGTGGGTCAGTAATTTATTGCCACACACTGCCACTGTTGTTGATGATTTAACATTTATTCGCTCCATGCACACCGATCAGTTTAATCATGGTCCTGCGCAAATATTTATGAACAGCGGCCATCAAATTATTGGACGTCCCAGTTTAGGATCGTGGTTAACCTATGGTTTAGGGAGTGTCAGCGACAGTTTACCGGGTTATATGGTGTTAATTAGCGGTGATGTTGATCCCGGTGCCGGTAATGGTCTGTGGTCGAGTGGTTTTTTACCGACCTCGTATCAAGGCGTTCCTTTACGAACTCAAGGTGAACCTGTCTTATTTGTTGGAAATCCTGACGGTGTCGACGCAGCAACGCGTCGTCGCAGTTTAGATACACTGCGTAAACTCAATGAAGAACGCTTACAAATTACCGGTGATCCTGAAATTGCGACCCGCATCGCTGCTTATGAAATGGCTAATCGTATGCAAACCAGCGTGCCAGAATTATCAGATATAGAATCTGAATCCAAGGCCACATTGGAAATGTACGGGTGCCAACCAGGAAAACCAAGTTTTGCCACCAATTGTATTATGGCCAGACGTTTAATTGAGCGCGGCACACGCGTCGTGCAATTATTCCATCGTGGCTGGGACCATCACGGCGAACATAAATCAAAAGACATCGAAAATGGCTTATCAAAATTATGCAATGAAACTGATCAAGCCAGCGCCGCATTAATTATAGATCTCAAACAACGTGGCTTATTAGATGATACCTTAGTCGTATGGGGCGGAGAATTTGGTAGAACGCCCATGAACGAAGCGAGAAATGGCTCAAAATTCTTAGGACGCGACCACCATCCGCGCGCATTTACCATGTGGATGGCTGGCGGCGGCGTAAAACCTGGTGTTATATACGGAGAGACAGACGAAATTGGTTACAATATCGTAAAAAATCCAGTCCACGTCCACGATTTACACGCCACCATCATGCACTGCATGGGCTTTAATCACGAAAAATTAACCTACCGTTTCCAAGGTCGTGATTATCGTTTAACCGATGTGCATGGAAAAGTGGTTAA
>JAHEDF010000365.1 GCA_024641365.1 Planctomycetota bacterium
AACCATATGAAAGGGAAAGAGAGGCGTGCAGATCGTTCATGGGTTATCCAGTTGGATGAATGGTCCTAACTAATTGTAAATACGCAACTGATTGGAATTAGATGCGATTTTGTCGGTTAGATCCATCATTTCATTACTTTGAATGTAGGATGTCTGTGTAGTTGTTGTGAGGAGATTCAGTCAATGGGGAAACAACATAACCCCAGGCACACGCCTGGGGTTATGTTGGGAACTAAGGAGAAGCAGAAGAACGGATATTAATCGTTCGATGAGTTATCTAATAAATTCAAATTAGCAGCTTTAACTTTGGCTGCGATCTCGTCGGTAATCTTGGGATTATCTTTAAGGAATTGTTTTGAGTTTTCACGACCTTGTCCAAGTTTAACATCGCCATAAGTGTACCAAGCGCCGGATTTATTGGCGACCTTTGCCAACACGGCTAAATCTAAAAGATCACCATTATAACTAATGCCTTCATTAAACATAATATCAAATTCAGCTTTGGTGAACGGTGCAGATACTTTATTTTTGACAACTTTAACGCGTACACGGTTGCCAACGGTTTTATCGCCATCGGTAATGGAGGTGACGCGGCGAATATCAAGGCGTAACGATGCCGCAAACTTTAATGCGCGACCACCAGGCTGCGTTTCTGGACTGCCATATATAACACCGATTTTTTCACGAATTTGATTGATGAAAATAACGGTTGCGCGCGATTGGTTAATGGCGCCGGTTAATTTACGCATGGCTTTTGACATCATACGGGCTTGTGCACCAACTTGGCTGTCTTCCATTTCACCATCAAGTTCTGCTTTTGGTGTAAGTGCTGCAACAGAGTCAATCACCACCACATCGACAGAATTTGAGCGCACTAATAAATCACAAATATCAAGCGCTTGCTCCCCATAATTTGGCTGACTGACGAGTAAATCATTTAAATTTACACCTATGCGTTCTGCCCAGGAAGGATCTAATGCATGTTCGGCGTCAATAAATGCGACGACACCGCCTTCTTTTTGAGCTTGGGCAGCAATGCTCAGTGCGAGCGTTGTTTTACCGGATGATTCAGGGCCGTATACTTCAACGATACGACCACGTGGTACGCCACCAATGCCAATTGCTAAATCTAAACTTGGACTACCAGTGGCGATAGCGCTTACGTCAACTTTTTCAAATTGGCCAAGGCGCATAATTGAGCCTTTGCCATACGCTTTATCAATTTGGTCCAAAGCAGCGTCGAGTGCTTTCTTTTTTCCTGGATCTGTTTGAGAATTCATGCTCGGCACTTTTGCTGTAGAGTTTGCTGTAGAGTTTGTTGTGGTGTTGGTGGTGGTTTTGTCGGTTTTGGATTCAGCGGTAGCTGTAGCGGATGCAGAGGCCATGGGTTTGTCCTGGGTATGGTGTGTTTGAGTGTAAATGAAAAGAAAGAGTGCACGTGATAATAATCTGAGGAGCACGCACGTGCACGTGCAGAAAAATGAATTTTATGAAATGGCGCGATAGACAAATGCGAGTGGACCAACGACTTCAACGCTGGCAGCCAAAGCTTTATGCACAATGAGTGGCTGATAATTCGCATTAGCTGGAATTAATTCAATGCGGTCATCATAAAAACGAACGCGTTTAAGGGTTGCCTCGCCATCAACGACTACCGCAGCAACTTGATTATCGGCGACTGGCGCGCCGTGCTGAATAATTGCAAAGTCACCATCAAGAATTCCATCATCGATCATGGAATCGCCACGAACGCGCAAGGCGAAACGACCTGGGTTTGGCGTGATGTCGTTTAAATAACCGGCGTGTTGTTCCGTTGCTAAAATGGGGACACCAGCAGCGATTGCACCAATTACAGGCACACCTTTACTGGCAGGCATGCGACCGATGGCTTCCCATCCTTTTTCCGTCAGCGAGACGTTGCGCTTCTTTTCGCGGTCGGCGACTAACAAACCTTTGCGCACCAAGGCGTCAACGTGCTTGCTAACTGCGGATGGAAAAGCATAGCCAAAATGATCAGCGACTTCGGCGCGGCTTGGTTGGCGGCCTTCGTCCTGGGCATCGGCGAAGTAGTGGAGGATCTTCGACTGCTGGGGGGGGAGTGTTCGGCTCATGGTGGCGCACTATGGGGCGGTACGAACACATGTCAATATGGACGCTTGTTGTTTGGTATAGGTGTCCGAATAGGCCGATAAAAACATGCTAATTTGCGGTAAAACGCACTTTTATCGATTAGAAATTCCCACCTAGTTACCTTACGGGGTGGCAAAATGTGCTGTCACTAAACGTTGCCCCCGCCTCAAATGAGAGACTCCTGACTCGATTACCTAAATGCATTCTGTTTGGGTATGCCCCTCCTCTATTAGGTAAAATTGATATAAAAGTTGGGTAATTCAGGCCGAAATGAAAATCTCATCACAATTTTTATAAACTATAGGAAATTCCAGCATTAATGGGCATCATTTTCTAGATAGTCTTTCATGAGAGAAGCTTGATTACAATGGCTTTAAATCAAATCAGGGGGAATTGATCACATGATAAGTAATGAAACAGCAGTTTGGGAGCCAACTCAGGTCATGTCGAATAAAAAGTCGGGTGATTTAAGCGGGATTTTGTCACAAGTCCCAAGTCATAATATGGCAGCACATCGCAATGGGGTTGGAAAAAATGCAGAGGTGCGATGTGGTGTAATTGTAAAAAATAACGACAGTCATGCGCATGATTTTTTGACTCCGCAATATGCCTGTTGTTATGTCGTCAGTGGGCAGGGATTTTATCGAGACAAAAATGGGAAACAGACACTTCAGCCTGGCATGGCTTTCCAACGCAAACCCAATCATGCGCATGATGTTTTCTTGGAGGGGCCAGCGGTGTGGTATTTCGTCGCAATTCCTGCACCCGTTACGGCGTTATTTAGCACCTGTGGAATTCCCACGTTAATGAATTGCGATCCAGTATTCGATCCAGGTTTAGATCGTTCCATCGTAACGCGCTGGAATGTGCTCATTCGGAAATTGACGGATATTGCACATCACCAAATGGCATTAGTGATGGTAGATTTAATTCAGTTAATTGTTGATTTGCATGTACGTGCTTTACGACGGCAGCAGCCGCATCGACACAATGAAGCAATAGATAAAGCCTGCAAAATAATGACAGACGATATGGAGGCAAAGATAACGATGCCTGAATTAGCGACGGCTGTTGGTCTCAATTACAACACATTTCGCTCCACATTTTCGGCTCACACTGGCATGTCGCCACAAGCTTGGCGCATGCGCTTGCGATTGGATAAAGCAAAAATGATTCTGAGTGAATCGCGCTTATCTATAGCAGCAATTGCCCAACAACTCGGTTGGAAAGATCCATTAGATTTTTCCGCGTGCTTTCGTCGACATACCGGACGTTCTCCAAGGAAGTTTCGTAATGAAATAGGGTGTTAAATAATGGGATTCTTGGGCGAAAGCTTCTCATAAGACTGTCGTCTAAAAAGCACCGCAACGTATTTATATTTTGGGAATAGGATAAAAGCCAAGGTTTTTTAAATAAGACTTGCTCAAATGGACAGGCTCACACCATTTCCTACATGAGCACGTGGGCAATAGCAATTCATGGTGGCGCGGAAAATTGGTTAGCGGATAAAGATGAAACAAGATTAACTAACGCACGATCTGGTTTGCATCGATCACTAGCCGCCGCAGCAAAAATTCTTGAACAAAATGGTTCAGCATTTGATGCCGCTATTGCAGCGATTCATGTGCTTGAAGATGATCCCAGTTTTAATGCAGGAATTGGCGCTGCTTTAACAGAAATGGGCACAGTTGAACACGATGCGGGTATTATGCGAGGTAGCGATGGCGCTTTTGGCGCCGTCGCAGGTGTACGTTGCATTCGCAGTCCCATTGAAGCCGCACGTCGCGTATTTGTAGATGGGCGTCATACATTATTAATTGGGACAGGTGCAGAAAAATTTGCAATAGAACGCGGTTGTGAGACTGCCGATCAACAAATATTTATTACAGAACGTGCCCGCATTTCGCTGCAGAGAAAACTAAAGAAAAATACGGCCACTGAGTCGAAAGGCACCGTTGGAGTTGTGGTACGAGATAATGCAGGGGAATTAATAGCAGCCACATCCACTGGTGGTTTAACTGGAAAGCGTTGTGGTCGAGTAGGGGATAGTCCTTTGCCTGGTGCCGGAACTTGGGCTGATAGACAATGCGCTATTTCGACGACTGGTGATGGCGAATTATTTATGCGTACGTGTTTTGGTTTTTATACGGCTCAATTAGTCAGCGGAGGCATGGATCCAACGCAGGCATTAATGCAAAATCTCGCTCGCATTGCTGAGTTAGGTGGCGCTGGCGGCGCCATTTTTATGCCACTATCAGGCGCGCCCGTATGGTCGGTAATTAAAAGCGATTTAGCACGTGGCATGCAGTGCGCAGGTCAAACGGCACAAATAGCAATTGGTGCTGATGAAATTTGGAGCCAAGCCGTATTACGTTGAACGCAGCTTCGTAAGCCATTTAACCATTTTTTCTGTGGCTAAAGAAGGATGCTGTGGGCGATACATCAGGCGAATAGTGCGGTTTACTTTTAAGTCTCGAATGTGGCTCGATCCTAATTCCATGCCTTGCACACATCCATCCGGAATAATACCGAATCCCAAACCTGAACGCACCATCGCTTTGATAACCTCGACA
>JAHEDF010000366.1 GCA_024641365.1 Planctomycetota bacterium
GCACGCTTATTGGGGCACCATTCTCAGTGTCGATGATAGTGTTGGTCGCTTAGTTTCATACTTACGCGGAAAAGGGCAGCTGGATAATACCATTATCATTTTCATGGGTGATAATGGTTTATTAGAAGGCGAGCATGGCATGGTTGATAAACGCACCATGCACGAGGGTAGTATTCGCATCCCAATTATCGTACGCTACCCCAAAGCCTTTCCCAAACCAATTGCTGTTGATGGTCAAGTGTTGACCGTCGATATTGCACCAACTGTGATTGAATTAACCGGAGCTAAACCATTACCAAACATGCATGGTGCAAGCTTTGTTAAATTAGCCCAAGGTGATGCCACCGGCTGGCGCACGTCGTGGTTTTATCATTATAACTATGAGCACCAATTTCCTTATACACCAAATGTTCGCGGTATTCGCACCAATGAATGGAAGTACATTCACTATCCGCACGGCGATGGCTCCCCAGATAAACACATGGCAGAATTGTATCGCATTGGTGAAGATCCTCTGGAAACAAAAAACTTAATTGCCGATCCCCAATATGCAGAAGTCGTAACGCAATTAAAAGCTGACCTTGCTAAACAAATGGCAGCCACCGGCATCGCACCGGGAGAAGATAAAATGCCATTAGATCAAGGCATTAAAACAGAACTTCCCGACGAAAAAATCCGTTAATTAATAATATATCAGTGTAAAGTCCCCTGTTTATCCAATACGTGATAAGCAGGGGATTAGGTTATTTAATTTAGGTATTATTTAAAAATTAAAATTATCGCAGCTTAGATAGTGCTCATAATATTTGTATTAGTCACCCTCTTCTAATACAGTCAAATAACCCACAATCACACCTGTCATAATAAACAGCGAGGCTAATCCAGGCATCGCCGGTAATAATTCACCAATAACTGCCCGAGTTACTGACACGACGACAATAAACGATAACGCAAATGCAATCATTCCTCGTATAATTCCCCAACCCCAAAGAAAAATAACCACACTGGACAATAAACCACATGCCATGGTTAACATAACCGACATTGCCCCATGGCCCGTGGCCCATGACCACATCTGACCAGAAGCAATACCTGCAGCAAACAACACACTGCCTGTTGGTAAACCGCAGCCGATAATCACCTGCAGAGCGCAAAATAAAACACGTCGGTGCCGCCACGTACGCGCATGTTTTTCAGCTAAACGACGTTGAAATTCTGCTTCGCGATGAACATGCGGAACATGGCTAGGCGCATGTAAACTGTTCGCCTGGGATGAATCATCGTCGTTGGCTGACACGTGTGCTGATGTTTCTTCATCAACCATGCGTGAGTATGACTGAGCGGGCTTGCAGCGTCCAGCGCGTGCATCGCCAATTATCGCCCTACACTCTGCTGCAATGACTGAATCTATGGCTATCGACTTTTATGGCATGACCTGTGAGCAAATGCGCGACTGGGCCACCAGTATTGGATTGCCAGCATTTCGCGGCACACAAATTCACAACGGATTATATCGCCCTGATGTAAGCGCATTTTCGCAAATTAAAGGTTTACCAAAAGATGTCGCAGAACGGTTAGATGCGCAGTACTCGCTCATCCCTGCCAGCGAACACACCCGCCAAGAAAGTCGTGACGGCACGATTAAATCGTTGCTACAACTACACGACGGAAAACGTATTGAATGCGTTTCTATCCCAACCAGTGATCGTCATACTATTTGCGTATCATCACAAGTTGGATGCGCGGTTGGCTGTACCTTTTGTGCGTCAGGACAAAATGGTGTAGAGCGGGATTTAACGGCGGGCGAAATTGTTTATCAAATATTTTTTCATCATCGACGCCGCCCAGTAACCAATGTCGTTTTTATGGGCTCCGGCGAGCCCTTATTTAATTACGATAATGTGCTGCAGGCGATTCGCGTGCTCGCTGATCCCGCCGGGCTTGGTATGGGGCGTCGACGCTTCACCATTTCGACTTCTGGCGTCCCCACACGCATTAAACAATTAGGTACTGACGAACCGCAAGTTACTCTCGCATTATCAATTCATGCGGCAGATGATGAAACGCGTAGCCAAATTGTACCACTTAATAGACGATGGCCGTTACCTGAATTAATGAATGCAATGGATACCTATAGCACCTTAGTAAATCGACGCATGACCTTAGAATATGTTTTATTAGCAGATGCGAATATGAGTTTACCTCATGCCCAACGTTTAGCTGATTTAGCCAAACGCTATGGCGCGCATATTAATGTCATTCCATTTAATCCAGTTACTGAAACGCCTCATCAACGACCAACCACCGCGCAAGTCGATGACTTTGTTGCAGCAGTCACTGATGCTGGCGGTTATTGCACGGTGCGTGGTCAGCGTGGTGCCGATATTGATGCTGCATGCGGACAATTGAAAAAGAAACAGGCCCAACCAATGGCTGGACCTGCAACTCCGTCTTAAACGGCACCAGTAATTAAATTAATTAAACGTTATTCTGTTGGATATTTATTAAGCAGCGCTTGTGCTTGCGATACGTAGTCATCAATACCAAAACGGTCAACGACTTGCTGTAAACGCGTGCGTGCATCTTTTATTGCTTGTTGCGCAATTGTTTTGGGAATACCAGGCGCTTTGTAGTCTATGTAGCGACTATCGGCGTATTTTTCCGCGCTTTCCCATGCTTTCTTGGCCGATTCTTCTACGAAGCTTCGCAGACTTTCAAAATTTGCAGTCGGATATTTTTCCTTAAATTCATCTAATTTTGTCAACGCATCTTTAAATTGTTCTTGTTTAACTAATGCTTTGACTTCGCCATGAGCTAAACGTTCTTGATCACTGGTGATGGCCGCTAAGCGACGATCCTTTTCTTGTTCGATGCTGAACATTTGACCCTTAACTTCTTGAATCAAAGTTGGGTAATCATTGACATATTCTTCACGATCACCGGCTGGTGGCTCCACTGGATTTCTCATAAATAAATTAGCATTCTTTTCTAATTCGATGAGATCCGCTTCTTCTAAATCGGATAGTGTTCTGAACCCAGCCATGACTACTCGGTGGTTGTTTTCTGCTTTGATATCACGTTCGACTTTATCAATGCGCGACTCAGTATCACGAATTTTCTTTACAATGTCGACTGCTTTACGTGCTTGAATAACATTAGAAATTTCGGGGTCATGTTCATCGATTGGATCTTTAGCGTTACCTAATAACGGTACCTGCAGTGCTTTAATGCCATCATTAAATGCTTCGCGTGCTACTTTAGGCTGACGATTATCTAACGCTTTAATAATTAAATTTAATTTCGAATCGCCTTGCACTAAAATGCTTTGTGCTTCACGATAGCGTGGATCTTCTCGTATGAAGAAATACCAGCCAGCGCCAATGGCACCAATAAACAAAAACAAGCATAGCACGAGAACAAAGAAACCTTTGATCGCTTTCTTGCGTGCGACCTGTTCTTCCGGCGTCAGTACACGTGCACTTTTTCGTGCTGCGGGCATGCCACTCGATGATTGCGCTTTCATGCGTCGCGAATTACGTCCGCCAGCTGCCATACGACGACTACTACCTGCTGGTTCTGCTGACTCTGCTGGTTCTGCTGGCTCTGCTGGCTCTGCTGGCTCTGCAACTTTATTGGGTTCAAGTGCAGACGAGGCTTCAGAGCGAGCTGATGCTCGTGCGCTTGGACGACCGGTAGAACGCGTGCGACGTGACGTAGCCATGCTGGGCTCCTAGAACGAGGCGGGACGGTAAGCCTCTTCTACGATGCAACAACTGACGAAAATGGCACTGATCGGCGCTGTGTGGTAAGCGATCAGGTGGTGTCATGCACCATGACTAGGCTGATAAAATGCTCTGACATGTCTCATTATTATGAGAAAGTGCCAAAAATACCGCTCAGAAATGCCAATTATGCGATGGGATTGTTACCTGGTCCCAATACGACAACGGTTGGTTTATACTGTTTTGCCTCAGCATCGTCCATCATGACGTAGGTCAAGATTATGACTTGATCACCAATTTGCGCATGGCGAGCTGCGGCTCCGTTGACGATCACTTCACGCTTGCCGCGTTCACCAGGGATCAAATAAGTCTCCATCCGGTAGCCATTATTAATGTTGAGCACCTGAATCTTTTGATGCACTAGCATCCCAGCTTTTTCAATTAACTCGATATCAACGGTCAAACTTCCCTGATAGCCAAGACGGCAATCAGTAACGGTGGCGTGATGCAATTTGGCCTGAAACATTTCGCGCAACATGAGGGTGTCCTACAAGGGTGGGATTCTGAAACCGTTAGCACAAGGCAACCATCAATTTCGGCCCTGGACATTTCCCGTAGAAGGCCTCGCCTCATGTGTTGGGCTAGAAGCGAAAGCCCGCGTTGAGATTAATAAATCCACCACCACCACTATAAATGATTTCTTGCTTCACATTTGGGATCAATTCTTGATCAACTGTTGCCGTAAATCCCGCAATGCCAAGATCAACGCCGAACTGAAGTCCAAAATCAAAAGTATAATACGCACCAACTTGTAGGGCGATGCGGCTATAGTCACCATCCTCAGCATCTTTTACACCATCGGTTTTTACCGTCGCTGCCCCTGACGACAATACAATTGCCGGTAATTCAAAATGCCATTGCTTCGTTGGTCGATAAATAAATGCACCCTGAATATCGAAAGCGGCAG
>JAHEDF010000367.1 GCA_024641365.1 Planctomycetota bacterium
CGGCGCGACAGCAGCGCAAATGAATGCTAATTTTGTCTGCATAAAAGTTGATAGAGAAGAACATCCCGAAGTTGATGCGATTTATATGGATGCCATTCAGGCACTCACCGGACATGGCGGATGGCCATTAAATGCATTTGCTGATCACGATGGCCGTCCTTTTTATGCCTGTACCTATTTACCAACACCAAATTGGCAAAAGTTAATGGAACAACTCGTTACCTTATGGCATACGGATCGTGCAAAAATTACCACTGCGGCGGCACAATTAACGGAACATTTAAGCCAAGAAAATAGTACGGCCAGTGATATGCCCGCTAATACGTGGGAAAATTTACAACAATCCTTGGAGCGAACCTATGACTCCACGCATCCAGGATATGCTTATAGTGCTCCAAAAGCGCCTAAATTTCCAGCCAGCCAATTATTACCATTATTATTACACAGTGGACGACCTGCATGGATAGCACAAGCCACCGCTGTCTTAGAAGCTATGCAAGATGCTGGCATTCATGATCGCGTTGGCGGTGGCTTTCATCGCTATAGCGTCGATAGAATGTGGCGCATGCCGCATTTTGAAAAAATGTTATATGACAACGCGCAATTAATTTCCACTTATGCACGTGCTGCTATTCAAGTGCAGCGTCCCGACTTTTTGCAGACCGCCATTAATGCTGGCGATTATTTATTACGTGACATGCGCGTCATGGAAAATAATTCGTTTCTTGGTTACGCTGCTGCCGAAGACGCTGACGATCCAGGTGGTGAAGGCAGTTTTTATGCATGGAGCCCGTCACAATTAAAAGCAGTGCTTGGCGAAGACAATGGCGCGCGGGTGATGATTCAATGGGATATTATGGCTGGTCACGCTGAGCACGGTCCCTCTGGCCATGCCGAACCGGTTTTATCACATATTCCACATCCACGTGGAACGAATATGAAAAATATCGCTCCAAACGGCGATATTCAAAAAATGCGTGCGTCCTGGGAACCGCATTATCCAACGCTACGCACAGCGCGCGATATGCGTCCGCGACCTGGTCGTGATGATAAAGTATTAACTGACCAAAATGGTTTAGCGCTAGAAGCATTTGCCGCATTAAGCCGTTGGTCGGGTGACGAACGTTTCACCACTGCTTGCCGAGAATTATCTACAATCGTCATGAAGCGTCACACGCAAACCGGCATGATGCGCACGCAAAACATTCATGCGTTCATTACCGATTACGGCTCTGCCATGACTGGTCTCTTGGCCGCATTTAATAGTTTAGGTGACCCACAATTAATTACCACTGCCGTCGCTATCGCACAAGAAGCCATCGAAAAATTACGCGCTGACGATGGCGGTTTTTATGTCACACCCGTAGGGCGTGATGATTTAGTGCGACGTGGCCGTGAACCAACTGATAATGCGTGGCCCTCCGGACAAAATGCCTTAGCGCTGAGTTTTGTACAATTATGGAATATTACCGGTGACGATAAGTGGAAAGAATTAGCCGATGGTATTATAAGAAATACTGCTGAAATTGCCGGACGCGCGCCAACTGCATGCGCGACGTTAATAACGGCGTGGCTACAATTGCAGCGCGGTCATTTAACTGCTGTTGTTGCAGGCTCATTAGACGATCAACGCACCAAAGATTTATTACAAGCTTGCCGCAGTAGCACCGTTCCCGGTCTCGCCATTGTTCCCGTTGCGACATGTAAAGAGCAAACATGGACCTGTCTGGAAGGACGCGTTGAATTAACCGAACCGCAAGCATTAATTTGTTACGGGACAGTTTGTTTAGCCCCTGCAAAAACGGTTACTGACGTAAATGATCGATTAGCAAAAGCGGCAAAACAACAGAAAGCTGTTTAGTGCAATGCTATTCGGCCAAGAAATACGATTTGCCCATAAAAATAGGTTTATTGCATACCGATTTACCGCAGAGGGCGCAGAGGGTATTTTTAAAATGATCTTGGCTCATTCCATTGTCTTTAAATGCCAATAAACGCCGCTTTTTATTGTAGGCATATTGAAAAAACCATCTCTGCGCCCTCTGCGTTCTCTGCGGTTATTGCCTTTTGGTGAATTGCCCATTTTTATGAAATGCCGTTATGGACAAGATTATTAGCCGAATTGCATTGCCTCCGTGTTCTCTGTGTTGAATGCCTTTATCTTATCGTATTTAATACAGGCAAATCGTAATTCTTAGCCGAATAACACGATGTATACTACTTTTTTTATTATTTTTTATCGTGTCCAAGCGCCCAAAGGACGCTGTTTTTTAGCAACTGACGAAATGCAGGCTCTTTAAAATCTTCTTGCACACCTAAGGACGTATAAAAAATACGACTGTTGCCAACGACGTTACACCACGCCACGTATTGTTGATCTTTTTGCCCTGCCGTTGTTCCCATAAGCAAAGCGGTTGTTTTATCCCCGAGCGTGACATTTTTATAAAGGCGATGCGTTGAAAATAAATTCATATCAACGCCGCGTAAAATAGGATGATCCTCCGCGCCTGGGACAATCGTTAAAGCCGCTGCCTCATTACCATAATGTCCGCTATAACTTCCCCCTAAAACAGCTTGGTCGAAATCTTTCCATTCGGCGTGGCCTGCTTCGAGATTCTTTTTTACCGCAAATGCATGACTCGCAGTGCGAATGCCAATGAGTGGTTTTCCAGCAGCAACAAAATCTTTTATCAATTGCATTTGTTTGCTGGTTGGTGCTCGCCGACGCACACTCACAAATAATAAATCCGCAGTCGGCAGCGCCTTTTCTAAGCCAGGAAAATTAGCACTGTCGCGTGGCTCGGCCATAACCGTGGTAAATGAAATGCCGAGCGGTTTTAATTCGCTTTCGGCAAATGCCGGAACAGTCTCTTCTGTTTTATATTCTTCTTCTGCTATCATTAAAACGATAGATGCGGATAATTTATGTTCTTCCGCAACTGCTGGCAGCACATGTCCATAAATGAACACTATCAGCAGCGGAATTATGATACGCTTCAGAAACATGGCTCCATCCCTCACCTATGTAAATAAGAACGACGCGTTAGTTTACCACATCTATACCATGGCAACATGGCCGAATAATAACTCAATTTGGCTTTTTCGACGATCACATAGCACGTTCATGCAAGTATCGAGTGATGATTTCCACTTACTTATAGCATTTTTGCACGACTGACAAAAAAATACGTAAACGTTTATGGCTTTTTCGACGCCTTCACTTTGCCACGCGTGGTACTGCGTACCACTAATTCTATTGGCAATTCCAATGACGATACCGTTTGTTTATCGGCGTTATTATCAGACGACCGATTTAATAATGTTGCCATAGAACGAGCTGCCCATGCGCCGAATTCGTTCATTGGTTGGCGAATGGTGGACAACCCAATGACGTCAATTAACGGCTGATCGTCAAAGCCAATTATTTGAATATCAGTGCCGGGTTCTTTGCCACCTGCGCGCACTTCTTCATAGGCACCGACCGCCAACATATCACTGACGCACATGAACGCATCAATGGTTGGGTTTTTATCCAATAAAGTGGCAGCGGCTTTGCGGCCCGCTGCGATAGTTACAGCTGCTGCTCGACATTGTGGTTTACCAGCACCAACCACACTCACAAAACCTTCTTCACGTTGACGGAATGCAAGCGCTGCTTCTGGTCCAGTAATTAAACCCGCATGCTTTGCGCCACCGTCAATTAAATGCTGGGTCGCTACACGACCTGCATTAATATTATCTACTGTTAAAGCCGGCGCACCAATTTGCGGATAATCGACACAGACAATAGGAATGCCAGTGCGACGTAATTCGGCAATACGCTCGTCGCGAACGCCCATACTAAAAAGTACTAATCCTTCGCACGCACGTTCAGCAACAATACGATCAAGCACGCGATTTTTATGATCACGGTCTTGAATATTATAGAGCACTAAATCGATATCAGCGTCAATAAGTCCGGCTGATAAAGGTGCTGACACCGCGTAATAAAAACTTGCCGAAAAGAATGGCATTAAAGCGGCGACGCGTGGACGATTAACACCACCAACTGCTAATCGACGTGCTGCACGATTCGGACGAAAATCTAATTCTTGCATGGCTTGTTGCACTGCACTGCGCGTAGCATCTGCAACACGTTCACTGCCATTTAAAACACGACTAACAGTGGCGATGCCGACACCTGCTCGTTTCGCAATATCATAAATGGTAGGATTTGGCGCCATGGAAGCGCTTTTCTAACAACCGGCACATCTGTACTCAAGCTGTACCCGTATATCTCTTTCCGTTACCAGTTATCTGGTTCATCTCGCAAGCGCTGGATATAACGAAAGGTGCCAACCATATTGCGCGCATGCGGCTGTGATTGGCCTTCATGCGTCGTATTAAAGGGACGCCATTGATAGTGATCTGGATGCTGTTCGTTATCAATGCATTGATAGGTTGCGCCGCCAACCGCTGGATTCCACTCTGCTTCAAACCACATAATTATTTCTTCGGCACGTAGATTTTCCCACAGCGTTTGATCGCCACCAAATGGTTCTTTGTCGTCCACAGACATAGTTGCCCATGAACGATGTCCGCCACTACCACCCGCACCGCAGGTAATAATAAAAGTTGCTGGGCCTTTTCGATACACACGAAACCATGACATGCCTAAGCTATTTGTGCG
>JAHEDF010000368.1 GCA_024641365.1 Planctomycetota bacterium
CACCCGATACAGCATAACGCCATCACGAGCGGAATTATCATTGTCTAATTGTTCGACAATAGTGGTGAGCATGTCGAGCGTTTCTGGTGAAGCGCGAATAACCAGACTATTGGTACCGCTATCTGCTGCTGCAGTGACGTCTATTTCCCGAGCTTCGCTACTATTTCTTCTGTCATTACTTGAACGAGAAGAAGAATAAGATGTGTAACTACCTTGACGTGCATTCTGATTATTTTTACCATACAAAGTATTAATTATTTGTGCCACTTTTTCTGAGTCAGCATGTGCTAACTGAAAAACTTTGACGGCTTGAACACCGCCCACCGATTTATCAATCGCCTGTAATATGGAAGCAATGCGTTTAATGTGTGATTGTGTGTCGGTTAAAATAAGGACATTACTTGCATCGTTTGCTGCTAATGTGGCCGTAGTAGCATTTAGTAATGGCATTAAGTTTTCTGCTAAATCTTTAACTGGTGCAAATTGCACGGGCAAGATTTGCGTCACCATTTTATCGGTGTCAGGAATTTTGTCTGGATCGCTTCCCATATGAACAGGCAAATTATGTTCACGTGCTGCTGGCAATGGGACAACGTGTAGCGTTCTTTCGCGCACAATCGCCGCAAAACCCTGGGTCAATAAAACGCTATTTAAGACATCGACTGCTTCTTGCGCGGTTACAGGCTGCTTTGCTACTAAGGTAATTGGCGCCGGTAATTCGACAGGATTAGCAATGATGTATCCGGCTTGTTCAGATAAATAATCTAAAACTTGTCGTAATGTCGCGCCACGAAATTCGAGCACAAACGTACCGGATTTTGAGGTAACCACTGGTGTTGGTGGTTTGACATTGTCTTCAGCAATTAGTGGTAAACCACATGCCAAGCATAATAAAATAGAAGAGAGAGAACGTATTGGCATAGAAAATCCTAATTTGAGCGCGCACGCTGTTGACGCAGGCGTTCGAGGATGGCCTCGCGCGCTGGATCAGAGGTTGGAGCAGGAACTTTAAATGGAGTGGCAGGCGGTTTATTTTCGTCGGGTTTCTCGTCTTGGTTAGTATTAGTATTAGTATTAGTATTAGTATTATTCTCGTTGCTGCTTCTGGAAAATCCAAAACGACGACTAGAGCTACTTGAATTAGATGACGATTTGGTCGGCGTAATTGGTGCAACAGCGGTAGAAACCAAGGCCTTCATCGCTTCTCCACGAATGGTATTGCCGACCGCAATGGATTGTTCGTCCTCATTATGAGTGACGCGCAGACCATTTTTTTCTATCGCAATAATAGTGCGTCCGTCGATGGTTTCGCCGAGGGTTAATTGTCGTTCGGTGCCGTCACCCAAATGACGAACAAACGCATATGACTGTCCATCAGTTGTAGCAATGCCAACAAGTCCCCAGCCCGGATCTGTAGGCGGTGGTGGCGGTGGTTTTTCTGGTTCGACTTTCGTCACTGTTGGTGGACGCGGTGGACTACGATCTGCTAAAAATGGTTTCGCAGCGAGCGTAGCTGCATCTAAGCTACGCTCGCGAACGCCTGGTTTCCAACTGTCCGTATTTTCAGGGATACCACGACCAGCGCGTGCTTGTTCACCTGCCATGCGCGTCGACACCGTTAATGTAATATCTAAAAAATCGCGTTTTGGATCACTGGACGACCATTCACTGCGTTCAATCGCCAACGGTAACGCAGAGGATTCTAAACGAGCAATAATTTCACTCACTTGTGCTAATGTACCGCGACCACTCACGCCTAAACGCAAAATATCATAAATATGATCATCAGTTGCTGGAATGACTTGGCCACCGCTGACGCTATCAATGGTAAATCCACTGTGTCCAGCCTCAGATGCTAATGCACTTTGTAATTGAAAGCGTGCTTGATCAGCATTGGCTAATAAACCGGCGGCATGTTGAGCACGCCATGCAGCCATAATTACTGCCTGTCTATCAATTATTGCTTTCGCCTCGCCAGCTTCACGCCGCGCGTCACGCGTTTCACGTTCTACGGTGGCGTACCACGCTAAGCTGGGTTGTACGACCATGCTGTCGATAAGCCACCCGCCGCATAAAAGAGCGACCGTTGCCGCTAAAATCCGTTCACGCTTTTGCATTGGGACCTCCGCGCAAAGCGGTTGCCGGTTTTGTTTTATTTGGCGGTCGCGTTGATGATGGAATACCAGCTGGCGCTTCATGCGCATTTTCTAAACGAAATAATAATTCAAAAATAACGGTTTTTGATTCTTTACTTGGACTTCGTGAGGTGCGTACTTCGGCAAAATTAACCCGGGGATCTTTGCGTAAACGTTCAACGTATGCAAGCATACCAGTGCGATCATTTGCTGATGCTTCAACGATGGTGTCGTCGCCTAAACTGTGACGAACACGCACTAAGCGCACTTGTTCTTTGCCATCACCTGGTGGTAATGCTTGCGCAAGTGCGTGCATACTGGGCGCTAAAGAATTTCGTTCATTAAACCACGCGCTGACTTCTTTCATGTCGCTGCGTCGCGTTTGTAAAACGGCAGCTAATGGTCGTAAGCGTTCTGCTTCAGCGATAGCCTCATCGCGTTCGACTAACGCATCATAGACAGTCAATGCTATGGCCGCAGCGATGACGATAACGACACCTGCGGCTAATAAACCCAGACGCACTCCTGGGCGTGATAATAAAGCAGGAGGCGCAGCCAAACTAGGATGTAAAAAATCAATATGTAATCCGAGTGCTGGGCCGCCAGGTGTTTCTTCTGATAAGTTCAAACGCAGTCGTTCGCGTTTTAAATTTGCTATGAAACCAGGAGTTTGTTGTGGGCCGAGCGCAGCGATGCCTGTTATGTGTCCATGATCTAAAGCAATAAGACAGGCATCTCCATGTGATTCGACTAAACCACCAGTGCCAATTGGGAGTGCTAATTCACAAACATGTATGGAAGCAACCGTTTGTCCTTGTGCAAGGGCAGTTTTGCGAATCTGTTCAATAACCGTTTTTGGTAAAGCCATTAATAACGCGCGACAATGTCCATCACGCGCTGGTGGTAGAATCGCATCAATCGCAACGGGACCTAAGGGTGAAAATAAACGTTCAGCTTTTAAACGAGCGGCAGCTTTTAATGCAGGCTCTGCAGCGGGCGGTAATAATTCTAAACGAAATGACACGTAACGTGCAGGTACTGCAACGGATATTACTTTAGCCGACGTAGTGCCGACTAACGTTTTACCGTCCCACAGTAATGCTGACGCCGGGTCAGCTCGTAAAAAGCGAGTAGAGCGCATAAGTTAATTTCGTTCCGTAGTCAGGACAGTTTTGAGATCGTTACTCGCAGCGAGTTGGCGAATTTTTTGTGGAGATACCCATGGGAATGGCCAACCAGCTGCATTAGCATTGCGGAATTGCGAGACGTAGGGTGTGCCAATCGCACAATCGATACGAGCTTCATAGCGTTGCCAACTTGAGCCGTCTTTTGCAACGGCGATAATATCAGCGCGAAATTGAAATGAACCGCTGGTTAAATAATTACCGGCTTCTTTGGCTTGATCGGGACTGAGGGCTTTTACTAACCAGGATGGGTTTGGCGTAAATGACGCGGGGCGTGCACCCAAAATCGCATTAGCAATTTCTGCGCTGACCAGATTTCGTAAAATAGGCTCAGGAACTGACCAAGCATCAAGCAAGCCAAGTCGCCCTTCTGCCCCAACAAAATTATTCCACACCACTAAGGTTTCATCTTCTGTTAGCGATAGTGAATTCACAAAATGCAGACGGTTACTAAAAGGCGCTTTTTCATTCATTTCAACAGTTAGCTGATCGCCACGTTCTTCGCCAAATAAACCGCGTAAACGATTACGCATAGTTAGTAATTCACGACGACCATTACCAATGGGTGTCCGATCTTCGCCTTCTGCAGTGGTTGCTGGTTCGCGGCTATCAATGCTGACACTGTCGCGCAGTCCTAAGGTTAATTGTCCATTGCCATCACGGTCTTCGCCAGGATCTAAGCGACCATTTTGATTAATGTCTTCACCAAAGAATAACGAATCATCGACACCACGCACGAGACGTAATTCATCGACAGTTTGAAATGGAGCATTACGTGGTCCGTATGGTACGCGTGCACCTTGATAGGCTGCGTCCGATGCTTCCGCGCCAATATTATTGTAGGGTTCTTCGTCGTCGTCGCGCCAATCAATAATGGCTGCGGCGACTTCTTCGCTTACCCCAGGAATAGACATTAGAACAGGTAAAGGGGCATTGGTAATATCCACGCGTCCTGCTTCTGGAATTAAATTATAAAATAATTTTTCACCACGAGGATCTCTCCCAAGTACCAAGACAATACAATCGCCAACCTCTTCACCCTGCGGAGTGACCGTGACGATGCCAGGTAACACGCCAGCAATTTGTGATGAGCTGACATCATTAACCAAAGCGCGTAAGACGCCCATGGCAGCCTGGCGACATTGCGCATCAGCAATTTGACGATTTTGCATGCGTAAACGATACTGCACACCATCAGCCATCACCACGGCAATGCTCGCAACCACTAAAACCACCAACAGGGTTAATAAATAAACCGTGCCGGTACGCGACCATGTAGACGCACTTGTCAGAGCTACGGTTATCATAATACCGGCTTCGTCGTATCTGTTGTTTCAGGAGT
>JAHEDF010000369.1 GCA_024641365.1 Planctomycetota bacterium
CTGGATGCATGAAAGTAAAAGACATAGAACAATGCAACGCCGATACTAATCCATAACATCCATACCCACCAGCGTGGTAAATTATTATCGTATTCGGTAATGCCATCAAAGGCATGCGGACGTTCTTGATCGACATTGTCACCACTTGCAGGAGTAAAATCAGACATGACAGACTCCTTTAGCTATTGTATCAAAAGCGTCGCAGCTCATTTAGCCACCTCCGCTTTTTCACTCTTACCAAGGTCAGTTCCCAAACGTAAAATATAAGCAATGATGGCGATCATTTCTTTATTTTCTAAATCGCTCATTTCTTTGAAGTGTGGTTCTTGTTTTAAACCATCAGCAATTTTCTTAGCCTGCGCCTTCGCGTTGGTGACGGCATTTTGAATATCGTCAGCACTGTATGGTGTATTCATTGGATACTTCGCCAGCACTTCCATTTTGCGTGACAACGTAGACAGATCCATGTCGTCAGTCGCTAACCACGGATAATTAGGCATGATAGAACCAGGTGATACCGAGGTTGGCTTCTCTAAATGTAAATAATGCCACGATGCTGCCGGACGATTGACACCTTCACGGGCTAAATCGGGGCCGGTGCGCTTTGAGCCCCATAAGAATGGACGGTCGTAAATAAATTCTCCAGCTCGTGAATAAACCCCGTACCGTTCGACTTCAGCACGCAGCGTGCGGATCATCTGTGTATGACAAACGGAACACCCTTCACGAATATAAATATCACGTCCGGTTAATTCGAGTGGCGTGTATGGTTTTACACTGGCTATTTTGGGAATATTTGCGCCTTGAATAATGGTTGGCACCAATTCGCAAATACCGCCAATTGCTAATGCTATGATAGATAAACCAACCATACCTGTTGGCCAGCGTTCTACCCAATCATGTAAAGCATTGGATTTATTACCTAAACCAGGCTTACCTAAAGCGGAAGCAATTTCGGCAGAGGCGGGTTGTGGTTTTGGTAATGCAGCAGGTACTTGAACCACATCATCTTCTAATTTCGCAGCGTTTGCCATGGTGCGCCAAATATTAAAGGCGCATAAAAGCATGCCGATTAAGAACAAACAGCCGCCAGCAAAACGAACCCAATAAAATGGAACAATAGCATTAACAATTTCCATCCAATCGGTGTACACCAAGCGCGCATTTTCGTCGAATGCTAATTGCATGGAACCGCCAGTGACCCCAGCAATCCACATAGCAATCGCGTACGTACCGACACCAATCGTTGCTAACCAGAAATGTAAATTGGCTAAACCTTCTGACCATAATTTCGTCTTATACATTTTCGGTACCATCCAATACAACATACCAAAACTCAGTAACGCAACCCAGCCAAGTGCACCGTTATGAACGTGTCCAATGGTCCAATCGGTATTATGCGACAAAGCATTTACTTCGCGTAATGCCATGACACAGCCTTCAAAAGTGGCCATGCCGTAAAAGGTAACGGCTGCGACTAAGAATTTTAAGGTCGCACTTTCACGCACTTTATCCCACGCACCGCGTAGGGTTAATAGACCGTTGATCATGCCGCCCCACGACGGTGCAATCAGCATAATACTAAAAACAACACCGAGCGTCTGGGCCCATTCTGGTAAAGCGGTGTGTAATAAATGATGCGGACCGGCCCAAATATAGACGAAAATTAATGACCAATAATGAACTATCGATAAACGATAGCTGTAAACGGGACGTTCGGCAGCTTTGGGAATAAAATAATACATGATGCCCAAGAACGGCGTCGTTAAAAAGAACGCCACCGCATTATGCCCATACCACCATTGTACTAACGCATCCTGAATTCCTGAATAAAGCGGATATGACTTGGTAAAGGTAACTGGATATTCGACTGAGTTACCAACATGCAGCATGAAAATGCCAAGCCATGTCGCGATATAAAACCAAATCGCAACATAAAGGTGGCGTTCTCGGCGACGCAAAATCGTCATCAACATATTGATGCCGAAGGCCAACCAAGCGATAGCTAATAAAATATCAAGTGGCCACTCTAATTCAGCGTATTCTTTACCAGAGGTAATGCCGAGTGGTATGGTAAGGACGCCGCCGATAATAGTTAATTGCCAACCCCAGAAATGAATCGCGGACAGTTTATTGCTGTACATACGCGCCTTCAAAAGGCGCTGCAATGAATAATAGACACCAGCGAAAATGGCGTTGCCAGCAAATGCAAAAATAACGGCGTTGGTATGAAGGGGGCGCAAGCGTCCGTAGGTCGTCCACGGCTGATCAAAGTTGGCGCCAGGGAATGCCAATTGCAGGGCTATCGTTACCCCTAATGACATGCCAACGATGCCCCAAATGAGCGTCGCAATTACAAAATTACGTGTCCAACGATTGTCGTACGCGCACGTTTCAAGGTTCGCAGCTGGCGACGTGGGATCGCTCATAGAATAAGTCCGCTGTAGGGTAGGATGGCCCTGGTCTGTGAGCCCGGCCAATTGGGAAGGCGGGAACCTAGCGAGGGTGCGCCATCCGGCAATCGGATAATAATGTCCGTTTACTTAACCGGGTGTCATTACAGTTCGTTGCGTCATCTTTATACAGCGTTCGACAGCATCTATTTTAGACATGAATGAGGATGTCGGTTAAGCAAAATACGGGCCGAGATTTCTCCCGGCCCGTCGTGCCTGTATCTGAATGAACCGTAGGTCTAACTGCTTAGCGAATCACATCAGCTTCTTCAAATAAGTGAATCATTGCGAGTGAATTACCAAACAATTCAAAATTGCGATAACTCCATAAGACATCTTTGTTCTTATTTATAGCAATTATTTGGGGGTTTTCAGGACCGGCGTGACAATTTGACACCACGATGGTGCCGTCTTTCAAGACATGCAGAGCAGTAATCCAGGCAAAAGTAACGCCAGGAATGTCACCTTGTTTCAATTGCCAGACAATTTCTTTAGCGGGATTGACTTCCAAAACCCCATGTCCGTTTCCGGTACTTAAAAGCGTGTTGCCATTCGCTAAGCGTAAAGCGCAATAGGTTTTATTGCCCCAGGCTTCAGGTCCATGGCCACCTTTAGGCGTTTGGTCGAACAGCGGAACGGGATAATCCCAGACGACTTTACCATCTGGTGCATATTCGCGAACCACGCCAATTCCTTCGTGGCACACTAAATAATTTCCGGTGGCTAATTTGCGAACTAAACGGGTGTCGGTATGTGGATGTGGGCTTTCAACTTGCATGGGCATTTGATGCACCAAGGCACCAGATTGATCGACTTCAATAATACGGCAGACACCTGATTCTGCGATCATCGTGTGACCATTTGCTAATCGTTGTGCGGCATGGACCTCTAATTTTTTCCCTTCATTGCCATTCATTTTACTTGAGTCATAGGTCCAGATTTCTTTATTTGTTTTAGGATCCAATTCGACCACTAATGCGCGGCCCTTAATATATAAAATATTTCCATTTGGCAGTACCGTCAAATCATGCGGCGCTCCATCTACTTTTGTTTCCCAAGCGACTGACCCATCAGCATTAACAATGGCCAGATTTTTATTGGCACCAATAAACTTATAGCCTTTACCAGAAACTTTGACATTTTCAGCATAAGCTGAAAGCGGCAGCAAAAGTAAAACGCAGTGAGCTAGGAAGCGAAAGGACATAGAAACTCCTCAGTGACGGAAAGTTAATTTATTAAATAATAGCTTTAATCGGATCGGCACCTTCAATGCCGACTAAACTTTCATTCAATCCATTATGAAAGAAATTCAGGCGGCTCGAATCAAGTCCGAGTTGATGTAAAATAGTGGCGTGCAAATTGCGAACATGGAGGCGATTTTCGACGGCGGAACCACCAAGTTCATCGGTTTTGCCATAACTGACCCCACCTTTAATGCCGCCGCCAGCCATCCACATGGTAAATCCATAACTATTATGGTCGCGGCCGGTGCCCTTGGCATATTCTGCGGTTGGTTGGCGGCCAAATTCTCCGCCCCATACCACGATGGTTTCATCCAATAAGCCACGTTGTTTCAAATCCTTTAATAATCCAGCAATTGGTTTATCGGTATTTAATGCGTGTTTATCATGATTACGTTTCATGTCCGTGTGTGCGTCCCAATTGTCGTCATTATGGGCACCACCAGAATAAATTTGAATAAATCGCACACCACGTTCGACCATGCGACGTGCTAATAAACATTTACGCCCAAAGTCGGCAGTGCGCTCATTATCAAGGCCATAGAGTGCCTTGGTTGCTGAATTTTCTTTGTCGATGTCAACTGCCTCAGGGGCATGTTTTTGCATATTGTAAGCTAATTCATAGCTAGCGATACGAGCTTCTAGATCAGTGTTAGAAATTCGATTGCTATGGTGTTCTTCATTAAAACGTTTGAGCGTATTTAATAATTTACGCTGACGAGAATCGGTCATTATCTCAGGTGCTTTTAAATCTAAAATCGGTTCCCCTGAGCCACGTAAAATAGTGCCTTGATAAGAGGCCGGCATGTACCCACTCGACCAATTTTTGGCGCCACTGATTGGTCCGCCGGTTTTGTCGAGCATGACGACAAACCCAGGTAGGTTTTGATTTACTGTTCCTAAACCATAATTAACCCATGATCCCAGGCATGGGTGTCCAGATAAAATGCGACCACTATTCATC
>JAHEDF010000370.1 GCA_024641365.1 Planctomycetota bacterium
GTTACCATCGTTGGTTTACCTTTAGCGATCGCTGTTTTTATCTATGAGCAACGCAAGGATCGCCAAAATGATGAAGAAGAAGTTTTCCAGCGCTTAACTGATGAATATACCGAATTTCTTAAATTGGCATTAGCGCATGCCGACCTCCATTTATTGCGACCAACCCAAGATGCACCAACCCTTTCCGACGAGCAATATGAACGCAAATATGTTTTGATTGGCATTCTCATCGCACTTTTCGAGCGCTCTTATTTACTTGTATACGAAAAAAATATGTCACGGCAAACCGCACGTATGTGGCAAACGTGGGACGATTATATGCGTGAATGGTGCCGACGCGAAGATTTTCGCACGATGATGACGCCACATTTGAACGGCGAAGACCCGGACTTTCAAAAGTATATTAAGCAATTGGCCGCCGAAGAATCGTCTCGCAAAGAAATTCCCGCCTCATAAATTGCTTGTCCATATTTGCTAACTGGTCATGACCAGAACACCTCATCGCCCTATTACGTCAGCACAATGACGGTTTAGCTTGCATTTATCTCTCGTTCCTAGCAAGTAGACCTTATCTATCCGAAATATCTAAAAGATTGATAAAACCGTCGTTTCTGACTCCGTTCTATCAACATTTTTCAATTGATTTGTTATAAGGCCAATTACTCTATCCGCATCTCACCACACCATTTTTTGAGTAAATAACATGCGAATTCTAACTCTATTGCTTCTTTCATTTACTCTATCGCTTTATGCTGTCACGTCCCAGGACTTTGCGGATTGCGTTACATTCGATAAGAATGATGAACCCATACAATTAGATAATTTACGCGGGAAAGTGGTTATAACACTTTTTTATCAATCATGGTGCCCGGTCTGTAATGGCTGGGCTCCTGAATTAATCAAGCAAACACAAGACAAATATGGTGACCAACCAGGGTACGTGCTCATTGGTGTAAAAACTGATGGTGGAACACCAGATGAAGCAAAAAAGTTTTTTGCTGGCAAGGGTGCCGATTTATCAAAGTGGATTATAGCTTCAGATGAAAATCAAGTTTATTATAAAAAAGTAAATAAAGAAGCGCCACTCTGGGGTTATTACATTTTAAGCCCTGATGGAAAATCAGGGATTATTGGTAATGGCGGAGAATTTTATAAAAGTGACAAAGGAAAAGGTAAAGATTTTGCATTACCATTAGCTCGCAAAGAGCTTGATAAAAAATACGCTGCCAGCATTGCCACATTTCTTCCCGCAGGGAAAAACTACGGTGATGCACTCGTATCTGCTGTGAATTATGCCGAAACAGGGCGCTTTTTATCTGCCATTAACGCGGCGAGAAAAGTTGGCGGTGAAACAGCAAAAGAATTAGAAAACGACGTTGTATCACAACTTGAAATACGCGTAGAAAAACTCAATGAGGATTTAAAACAGGTTGATAATCCAGAACGTTATTATGCCTATATGGCTCTCCGTGATATGGCGGAATGCTATAAAGCTTTATCAATTGGTAAAATAGCAAAAATACACCTAGGCGATATCAGCAAAGACAAACAAATTCAGCGTGAACAAAAGTCAGAAAAATCTTGGCAAGCGTTGCTTGTTTCAATTAATAAATTAGCTCCCGAGAAGCGAGATCCCGCTTTAAAAGAAAATGCGCCTAAATTTATAAAAGCATATGAAGGGACTTACTTTGCTGGCGTCGCGGAATCTATGATGAAAAAGTGATGGCAATTAATATAGCGAAACTCTCACATCAAATTAATCCGACACACATAAATGTAATCTAAGGTACCCAAACCTCAATTACAGATCCCCAAGAAGATGGTGGCACATCATCGTGAACGGGGACTTCGACCCCTCTTCTAAATTTAATATCCTTCAATTGAATGGTAACTTTAGGTCTACGAAATTGACGTGGTGGACCATATTTTGTTTTTTGAGTGTCGTATCGATTAAGTGGCGTGAAAACACCTTCATTACTAATATGAATATTTACGCGCAAACGAAAACGTGTTGGGCTTAATTTATCATAAGCTATTGAAAATCCCTCATCACCTCCAAACAGAAGGTCTTTGTGTGAATCTAATAATTGAATAAGATCATTTGTATACGCAGGTAAGATTCCGGTGGCTTTGTAGTCTCGTAGGATCAGTGCGATAACGCGCCAACAACGTGATCTATATGCCACATGATAGGCAGTCACTCCACCTTCGATAAAGTTCAATGAAAATTGCTTTGTGCGCACTTGCCATAAATCTGGGTCAAAAGAATAATTCGGTCCCAAGCGCATTCGTTGCTCGGTTTCTGCAAGTGCTTCTATGCTATTATATAAATAATAAGGTCCATTTAACCATGCCCGTAATGGTTCGGTTTTTTTAATTAATTCTGATTGGCTATAAAAATAAAGCCTTAAATCAAATGGCTCGCCACTCTTTGCCAATTCAGCAAAAGCCCCATAATGTAAAAGTCGTTCGCCGCGCATACCCTCTGCTACCGCTAATAGATTGTTTTTATAATCGGTTTCATTTATCCATGTTGCTAATACATCTTTTGGCGCTGAATTTCGCATAACTAAATTACAAATTGTTTCATCACGTATACTCTTGGCACTCAAATAGATCATGGCGTCTTCCAAACTACTAACATGTGAATACCCCTTAATAAACTTATCTAAAACACCACATTCTTTAGTGGGATTTTTGCTCGTAAGAGCTCGTAACCCAATTGCATAAACAGCAAACCGATATGATGAAAGATGTGTCTTGTACGCACTATCTTTGACATCCCAATTATAAGAGCCTTGATTTATGTCCTGCGCAAATTTTGCCAACCACTTTTTGTTATCAAGCTCCGCTGTTCTCTTCAAATATCCAGCGGGGCCAAATATTAACGGCCCGCCCTCAAGTATGTCATATAATTCTTGAATCAACTCCTCCGATGATGCTAGTGCTTCAATTACATTTGATGGGGGTTCACTGCTCAGTCCAAGACGCCATTTTCGCACATCTGGATCCTCCCACAATATCACAAAATCATACAAATCATTTCTTTGGTCATCGACTTTTTCCTGCCATTGCCACCACCGCGCTTGACGATCCGCATTTGCCATTGGCATGTCGGCAATGATGTCATAAAGCGAGCCGCCAAGTCCTTCTGCTTTATGTTTTGCCTGAATATTTGCTATGCTCAAAATGCCAACATAACGATAGCAAAATGGACTAAATCCAAGTGCAGCCAATATAATTACTATTATAATTGCATATTTAACTCGCCTAGATTTCTTTACATTTTCACTAGACATGGATTGTTATAAAATAGGCAGATTTGCATTTTGTAAATGACTATTATGATTACAAAGTAGCATGTGTACAAATGTGACATGAACCAATACGTGATTGCCCCTCTATTATCTTCATGAGCGAAAACTTAATCCACTCATTGGGCTGCAACTATAATACTCCAAAAGGATGAACTTATTTTTTCGCCGTTTTAGGAATCGCAGCTTTCCACGCCGAGTCGGTTAGCGCTTCCATAAAGGCAATAATATCATTTATTTCGTCTTCGCTCAGACGCAGGTCGCCAATGCGGCGTGTGTGCAAATTTTCGCTGTGGGCGAATTCTCCCCAGCGTTTGCTATCAATGTCGCGGGTATTGTAGAAAACCATGACATCGTGCAGCGTCGCGAGTGAACCATCGTGCATATAGGGCGCGGTAATGGCGATGTTACGGAGCGTCGGTGTTTTAAAGCGGGCAATTTCAAGGTCACGACCAGTGATCGCACCTAAGCCGCGGTCTAGTTTTTTGCCATCAACTAAGCGTTGGCCTAAGTTGGCAAAACTATAATCGGTTAAAGCTGGATGATGATCAACAACTCCATTAAATAAATGACACTCATTACACTGTAATCGTGATGACATGAATAAATTCATCCCACGTTCTTGTTGTGCATTTAATGCCGTGCGATCTCCGGCAATAAAACGATCAGCTGGCGAATCATATGGTAGAAATAATGGCTCACGCATAAATTGCGCGAGACAATGCGTGGCCACATCTATTAGGCGCTTATCGTCCTGCCACACCGATTGATTTGTGATGGTTTGCAATTGTGCGGCATAGGCAGCGGTGCGCAAACGTTCAGCTAATTCTTTTTCATTGGCCAGATTCATTTCGAGTGGATTAAAAAATGGTTGTCGCGCTTGATCTTCCAACGTGGCTGCGCGGCCATCATGAAAAAGGCCACCTACTTGTCCCGATTCATCTGGTTCCAAAGTCGGTGAAGCTGGAACCTGTTCCGGTGGTGGCGTCAGCGCGGCATACAACAAAGTCATCGCATTGCGTTCACCTATGCGCGTGGGAATGGCGCCACGCGAGACGGCAAGCGGTTCGGCAAAGCCGTGCTCAGGCAAATGACAACTAATACATGCCTGTCCGTGTGGATCAGATAAAGTGCGGTCGGTAAAAATTAATCGGCCTATAACGGCATGTTCATTTGATAATGGTTGACGCATCAACCACGCTTCATCTGGTGGTTTGGATCTCTCAGCATTATTCTTCGGGAGATTTACGCTTGGCGGTGATGTTACGCTCGCACAACCCATTAACCACATGACAATCAATGCCGCACAGGCACAGACAGCAATAGTTTTCGACAACCCAGAC
>JAHEDF010000371.1 GCA_024641365.1 Planctomycetota bacterium
GTCATCCGGCATACGCGATACTAGCTCAGGATCCGGTAGTACTTCGTGCAGACGACGCGCTGATAGTCGCCGGAGCCTGGCAGCCACATGCATTGGTAGATGCATGCGAGACAGCTATCGGCACGGGACAAGAGCAAGCGTTACGTGAAGTACAGGCGCACGAATTTGCCGTTTTTGCTAATTATTTAGCAGGTCTGTAAACCCTTTATCCGGCTAGAAAGGTCATAGCGACTCGGCTCTTTATTTGTTGCAGTGGCAACTAGCATCGCCGCCGGTTCGTCTATCCCTAACAACAGGCAATTGTGTGTCTAACGTAACCTCGTTCCCGCGAGCCAATTCCACAACCTCTACCAACGAAACACGGTCATCGCAGCAGTTGCAAACAGGATCAGATGCTCGCGTATTACGTGCTAAAATGCATATGAAAAAAACATTTTTCCCAGAACAAGAACTTCCAACAGATTTAAAATCAGATAAATTATTTGTTAATTTAGAAGGTGATTATTCGTATTTGAGCGATGGTTATTATCGCAGTATGGAAGCAGAGCATGAAGGGCTGATTGCCTTGCCCAATCCGCAGGCTGCTATTGATGCATACGTCGTTCCACTTGCTTTATCAAAAGCAGAAGCAGCAGGAATACCAATTCCTGAATGGGAAATAGTGAACGATCAATCGTTTACGGTTAAGTATCCATTTGTCGCTTATCCCATAAATCCATTCCAAGATGAAGGCGTGGTTATTTCTGACCATGGCTCACAAAATGAAGCCTTTAAATCGCTGACTATGTCCAATAAATATGCGGTTGTTTGTCAGCAAATGCTGCCTGACAGCCGCATTGATACGCTGCGACTTATCATAGGAAAATGTTTAAAGCCAGAGTATGCATCTTTAGCAGAACAAATATGGAATGCGTTTCATATTCCGTTGGCTCGTGTCAAAGTTATCGTCACAGAAAAGCAGTATTTATTCAGCGCTATTCAGCCACTAAAGCGCGAAGAATTAACGCAAAATGAAAAATTAATTTTGAAGGAAGCCGGTTTATGGCGCGCTTAAGTCGAATTTTAGACGTAGCAAGGCAGAGACAATAATTATGGCTCGACTCGCAATTTTCACGGAACGTTACACCATTCGACGAGCAGTCGAATTAACCGCGCTTACTAATTTTCGTATGGCTGCGGCAAAGCTTGGCCATGATTGTGATTTTATCTTTCGTAGCGAAATTATGAATATTCCACGCTATGATGGATTGCTGATTCGAGCGTTAACCGACCCGCTTAATACCAGCTATGTGGCGGCACGTATCGCTGAGGTACATGGTCTTCGTGTGGTTGATGAGCCGGATTCTATTTTGGTATGTTGTGACAAAGTGAACATGTATCAGCATTTAATGCGAGCTGATGTTCCTATTCCCGATACCTGTTTTTTAACTGAAGATGAAGTAACGGTTGAGCAAGCGCGTGAATTATTTGAGAGCTATGGCTGTCCATTGGTGTTAAAAGCACCGAATTCATCGTTTAGCGCTTACGTAGAAAAAGTGCACGATGAAGCTACTTTTGTTAAAGTAGGTAAACGGTTTTTGCGACGTGCTGACCGTATTGTTATCCAACAATATTTGCCGTCATCATTTGATTGGCGTGTGACCATTTTAGATGGGAAAGTATTGTTTGCCGTAAAATACGTTATGGCACAAGGTGCATGGCGTGCGCATGACAAGGATAACGAAGGACGACCAACTTTGTGTGATGTTGTTGGCGTCGATAAAAGTGAAATAGATCCACGTTTAATTCAGTTGGCATTACAGGCGGGTGCGGCAATTGGTAAGAGCCTTTATGGTGTTGATATAAAAGAATTGGACGATGGTTTTATTGTCATTGAGGTAAATGATAATCCGAATATTGATGCAGGGCTTGAGGATTCAAAAAATCCGGAAGTGTACCGCAACATTGTACGTCATTTAGCAGGTGAGAATTGGGAAGGGTGGTACGAAACAAAGACGCTTAGCGATAATTAATTATGACAGCAGACACGTTAGCAATTTTGCGAGCAAACGTTTCGTATGTTGATGCTATTGCGGCCCTTGAAACACGTAGCTTTGATCCCGTTGATCGTTTTAGTAAAAAAACTTGGCGCTATTTATTAAGCGTTGCCAATAAACGAGGCACAGCAATTACTTTAATAGCCAAAGAAAATAATGTGATCGTCGGATCAATTAATGTCCTGATACGCTCGAAAGGACATACTGCGCGTATTTATTCAATCGCGGTTGATCCCGCAATGCGAGGTCGTGGCATTGGTGCAATGCTTATTCGTGCTTTAGATCAGCACCTCAATAAACAATACGACAGGCTATCATTAGAAGTGCGATCCGATAATAAGGTGGCCCGTGGATTATATGAACGCTTGGGATTTCGATTGGACCGTCCATTGCCAAGATATTATCCAGATGGTGGTGACGGCGTACGTTATTGCCGAGCCCGTGCTGGGGTGTCGTGAGCGGCGATCTGTTGCGCCTGCGTATTAGCAACACAGTATGCGCAACGTCACTTTGAGAATCTCGTTTGCGGAGGTGTCATGCGTCAGTCCCTGCTTTGTGCGATCCTGTTAGCTGTTATTGTTACGGCGGGTTGTCGTCGCGGATCGGATACCGAAGTAGTTGTGGCTCCGCCACCGCCGCCACCCAGTGCATGGCTTGCCAAAGACAGCACAGCTGTGGCTGATGAACTGGTTCCGCTGTTGTTAAAGCGTCCATGGGTTGCTGACTTCAAACAGCGCACAGGACAAGTGCCCAAAGTCGCTCTCGGCCAAATTACCGATCGTTCAAGCGGCAGTATCGATTTAGAAGTGTACCGTGGCGAATTGCGACGTGCTCTCAGCGCTGGCGGCACGATTCAAGTTGTTGATGCCCGTGATACCGCTGATTATTTGCTAAAAGGTTCAGTGGGCGCTAATGATGGCGTGGATGGAACTATTCCCGTGCGACGTTACCAAATCGATTTAACACTTATTGAGCGCACCACCGGTGATGTTGCGACCCCATCACTATCGATCGAGAAGCAGAAAGATGATCGTATCGTTGAAGAAAACCCGGCTCCTAACCCCTAACTCATCTATTTGCATATGGTTAGGAAGTATCAATAGGGTAGCATAGGTTTTGCTGCTTCAGCACTAGGCATAGTTGCCCAAATAGTCGTATTTTGGTGATTTCTATGGGGCAACGCTGTCATTCTTGTGCTGCACACCGTCTGATGCACTGCGACATGCGGCTTCTCGTGCGTACCTTGTAGGCACCCCCCATCATTCTAGTGTCGCGGCTCCCAGTAGCGTCCGCACAACTACCCAGTTGGAGGTGCGGTGGCACGTAGCTTAGAGAGGAATTCCTATGCGTTGTTCACGCATTGGCTTACAGTCGGCAGTCCTATCCGCAGCCTTATTTATAGCTGCCAGTGTAATTCCATCTGGTACCGCAGTCACAGCGGCTGAAGTGGCTGAATTTGGTACGCCGAACCAGGAATATCTCGATCAAAAGGCGGAATTGCAAAAATTAGTCGAGTCACGCGATACCGACTTATATGAACTCAATTTTGAACCATTAGAAATGGATGAGGTCTCTTTAAAAGATCGCCTCGGCAATTTACATGTGTACACCTATTTGACCTTCCGTTTGCGCAACGAAATTAGAGATGCGACCAAACAAGAAATTGCTAAGACCAGTCGTTATAACGAAATTTTAAAAGCCATTACTGAACAATACGAAGGTACGAAAGTAGATGGCGCAGCCCTTAGCGTTGCAGGTGCAAATAGCGCAACAGTTATTGTTGATCGCGAAGATTTAAAACCGCGCACACGTAAAGTAAATTTAACTGTTATTGCTTACAATGAACACGGTACACGCATCCAATTACTGGACGATCCAGTTGGCAGTGGCGTGCAAAATGATTTTAATTTCCCTGATTACGGCGAATTATCACGCGATGAAGTGTATAAACGTGTACGCGAAGAAGTTGAAGAGCGCGCTAATCGCCGCCTCTTAACCGTCGATGAAATTCGCGTCAAAGAATTGCCGCCTTATGATAATGCCGTTCGTGACGAAGAAGGTGTTGCCACGGGCGAAGCATTTGGCGTCATTCTCTTTAATCGTTTAAGTGTCTATGGCGACAATATTACCGTCGAAATTCGCGGATTATCGAATAAATTCCGCCAACGCATGCCAGACTCAAAGCTAGGTGAAGTGGATAATTATGTGGCCACGCGTTATTTACGTCGCGTGTATGTCCTCAATTATTTACGTCCTGGTGATGAACACTTCCGTCATTTAGATCGTTTTAACTTACATAAAGGCGGATACATCTGGGTCGATACGTTCCAACGTCTCGGACAACGTAAATCAATGGCATACGCCAAATATTTTAGTCAAAACATCACCGACACTAAAGATCAACGTCAACCAGCTGTCGAAGATGAAGCGTGGACCTATTACGATGGCGTTCGCTCAGCATACCCAGATGCAGGTGAAAAACTCCCTGATCTGAAGGCGACGCTAAAAGACCGTACCGACCAGTGACCCGTAACGAATCGGAACCATCACCCATGAGTCACCCGCTTGATGCCAGCTTGTCGCCACAGGCGGTATTTGCCCGGCTCGATGC
>JAHEDF010000023.1 GCA_024641365.1 Planctomycetota bacterium
GCGATGATGGTGCCTCCCACTACTCCACCACCTACCATTGATCCCAATACATCGGTTAATGACGTGCTTGATGCATGCGGCGTTACAGGAGTAGCCCGAGAAGTCCTCGGTAGTATGGCAGGCATTTTAGCAATGCGGCCTGAATTTACACCGATGGGATTGTATGCTGCATTTGCCGGTACATCGCTGGCTGGTTCTTATCGTGCAGAAGGTGGCGGCGAAGCGATTATCAAACCGCTCGTTGCCCGCCTCAAAGAACATGGCGGACAATTACTCACTAATCGTGCGGCGGAAAAAATTCATTTCGATGAGCGGCAAATTACCGCCATTGAAGACGTAAAAGGTAATCAGTATGTGGCTGATTTATATTTAGCCACCTGCCACCCCGCAGAAATTATGCGCCTTACCGGTCCCGGTGGCATGCGCCCGTCGTTAGAAGAACGTATTCGTGACATGCCCGATAGTGCCAGCGTCGTCTTGGTCTATGCAGCATTAGATAAAGCACCCACAGAATTAGGCCGCAGTCATCATTTTGCGAGTATTGATGGCCAAAATGAATTATATTATTTAGCACCCAGTAATTTTTACGATGAAGAAAAACCACCTTATTTAGAAGCTATGATATGGATCGATGGCAATGCCGTTGCCGAGTGGCGTGATACCAAAAAAGGAAAACGCCCTGAAGAATATGAAGCGTGGAAACGTGCCAAAGAACAAGCGATTTTGCAGGAAGTGATAAAACTGCATCCATCGATAGAAGGCACTATAACTAAAGTCTGGTCTTCAACTCCGTTGTCGGTTTATGATTATGTTCGCTCACGCAATGGTGGAGCGATGGGACTATCACATAACATCGGACAACTGGGAACCGAACCATTGCCGCGTCGAAACCGCCTAAAAAATTTATTCTTTGCCGGGCAAAATATCGGTCATCCTGGCGTTCTCGGGGCCATGATCGAAGGATTTGTAATGGCCAGTGCTATTGTCGGTAAAGAATTAGCGCACGAAAAATAATTTACAGTGCGTTCTGATTCTGTGACAGTGACTATTTTATTATAAAATTGTAATATCAGGTATATTCGCAATTATCGGCAATAAATTTTCTGAAACACTCATTTCCTGCAAATGTAACGTGTCTTTAATTCGGACTATGGTAACATCGCTGGGGCTTTTCCCAGGAATACAGCTCATCGCTGCACGAATTACTGATGATTCATCCGGTAAGGTAATGGGTATTTTTCCCGCATCCAAACTGCCACTGGTCAAAATATTTGTATATAGCAAACGTTTATCGATGGCTTGATAGGCTGACTCAGTAATTAAGTCAGCAAGACCAATTCCGGCTGCATTGCCATGGGATTCCGGCGTAATCCCCAACACCACGATGCGTTTAATAAGCGGGCCATCAAAACCTAGAACTGGGCCTGCTTCTCCGCGACCAGTAATATTAGGGTCCATCCCAGTGCCACTGATATTTTTACCAATTTGTTCGACAATTAACACATCTATGGTAGGAATTAATAAACGCGGCATTAATTGTCGTGCCCGTTCTAATAAAGGTGGTTCTTCTAGCATGATCTGTGTAGCAGAAACGGCACAAACGTGTGCTGTTTGTTCAACCGCATTTTCTAGGACGGCCAATGAAAAACCAATCTTTCCGGTATCAATAATAACTTGCGCTGCAGCAGGGATTAATTTTGCAAAACGATCATAGCCAGCGCGATGATAACGCGAACAACCAGCATGTTTTCCTAAACCGATACTGAGCATTTTGCATATGCCACTTTCATATGGGCCGCGAAAGCCCGTGTGTGGCTTAATGCGCACAATAGGAATAACCATATCGCAGTCCCATGCGTCTTGTGCTAAAGAAATAGATAGCGCACCATCGGGACTGGATTGATAGCAATCTGTTTCCGCATCATAGTCAAGGCCGCCAACTATGCGCGTGTTCATCGTGCTCACTATTGAGACACCCATATGAGACTCAGTTATGCCATAATCAGCTAATACTTGTTTTTGCCCTGCAGCTGTTGCACCACCATGAGAACCCATTGCTGGGATAATTATGACCTCGCATTTTTGTTTTTTAACAAAGTCGATAACTAATTTCGTTATGGTCGCAATATGTCGAATGCCACGACTACCAACTGCAATACCGACACGCAAACCTGAACGTATCGGTGTGTGTTTTGTCGTTCCTGCTAATGCCTCTTGCACCGAGGCGGTTAAATCTTCAACCGTCGGCGTTGGAAAATGTTGATGAATACGATGAAATGCTGGTAATTGGACATGCGCCAAACCAGGGTGATAATCAGCCATACTATTATGCTAAACGCAGAGTACCGTCAGCGAAAGCAGGGAAATCAATGACAGCACTTTATCTCTCCGTGCGTATCTCCATAACCGAACCGCATGAGCACCATCGCTAACGATCATTTATCAGTGCCTGATACCGCCATTTCGACCTTCGAAAAAGCACATGATGTCTTGATTACGGTGCATGATTTTTCCGGGCGCATTAATAGGCGCTTACAAATTAATCGTCACGCCCATCGCCACCCCCTCTGCCAAGTTGCCAAAGCACGCGATAATAATCGCGCGTGTATGGAATTTGATTCTGTGGGTCTTCACGCCGCTGCACCGCTCCACCCGAATGGCTTAATTCAACGGTGCCACGCAGGCTTGGTCGAGGCAATCGTTCCTGTACGTGTGGCTGAAAAAGTAGTCGCCATTCTTTATGCGGGACCACGCATCATTACAGATCCGTCATTTGCCTTTCAACGATCTCGACAACAAGTGCCTGATTTACCAATTCCCCAAATAATGGAATGGAGCGAAGACCAAGCCTATGCGCTCTTAGAATTATTGCGTCAATTAGGAGCGCGCTTAGAGCAATGGTTACAAACTGTTGGCATTGATCCTAACGCCGCCGCTATGGATCGGCGCAGTCAAATTTTACATATTATTGCAAATAATGCTCATCAGGAAATCTCGCTGTCAATATTGGCAAAACATTTAAAATTATCGACTCACCGCACAAGCCACGTGGTACGAGAAGAATTTGGCATGACTTATTTAGATTTAGTCAATCAATTTCGTTTGGAACGTGCGGCCTCATTATTAACCCACAGCAACATGGCTATTAGTGATATTGCTCTGAGTAGCGGTTTTGGCGATGTGTCGACCTTTCACCGTAAATTTCGCGAGCATTATTTAATGACACCCCGTCAATTTCGCATTCGTGAGTCAGAGCAGCGCAATAAAAATTAACCTTTTCTTCCCGTGAATAAGCAGAACTGGGAAGTTGGTTGCATTGGCCTGTCGACGTGACCTACGAATAACCAGCATGTTCGTTGTCACCAGTTTTTGAGCGTTTTATTGCCTAAATTCTCAGTGGGCAGCAAAAACCACCACTTATCTAGCCACAATGTCCACGATGAGAACTGTGACTGTGGTATACTGATGCAATGCGTGCTTTGCTCCGTTTGTGTCTTGTCTGGTGTTGTGCTCTGATCTCATTCGGAGCAGAGAGCAATGATCACATTACCTATTTTGAAACGCATGTCCGTCCAGTTTTAGACAAATATTGCTATGAATGTCATGGTGAAAAAAAACATAAAGGTGGTTTACGCCTTGATTCAAAAGCTGGGTGGGAAATTGGTGGTGATTCTGGACCCGCACTCATTCCAGGGAATGTTGAAAAAAGCTTATTAATAACAGCAATTCGCTATCTTGATGACGACACGCAAATGCCGCCAAAAAATCGTTTACCTGACACTGCAATTGCCGCATTAGAAAAATGGGTCGCTATGGGTGCACCTGATCCTCGCACTACTGCAAACAAAACTATGGCAAAGGCAATTAATTGGGATGAGGCGCGTCAGCATTGGGCTTATCGTCCACTTCTCCCGGTCGCAGTTCCACACCTGCAAAACAATAATTGGATTTACTCACCGATTGATGCGTTTATCTGGGAACGCTTACAGCAAGAAAAACTAACTCCCACCAAAGATGCGCCGCCCGCTGTTTTATTACGGCGATTATTTATTACCTTAATTGGATTACCGCCGAACCCTGAACAACTTAGTGCCTTTGAAGCCGATCCGAGTCCTGATGCGTACACAAAACATGTTGATGACTTATTAGCATCGCATGCCTTTGCTGAGCGATTTGCCCGCCATTGGTTGGATGTTGCCCGTTATGCCGAGTCGGTCTCCTTACGTGGACAAATTTCACCACATGCCTGGCGTTATCGTGATTGGGTTATTCATGCGTTTGATCGTGATTTACCCTACGATCAATTTATTACCCAACAGTTAGCCGGTGATTTGTTACCAGCATCGACCGCATCACTGGAACAACAACAATTACAAATGGCCGCAACTAGTTTTTTATTATTCGCTAATGCGAATTTTGAAAACCAGGACAAAAAGCAATTAGAAATGGATTTAATTGATGAACAATTAGACACCATTGGCAAGGCTTTTATGGGGCAAACCCTCGGCTGCGCCCGCTGTCATGATCACAAATTTGATCCGATTCCGACCAGTGATTATTATGCTATGGCCGGTATATTAAGCAGCACCAATGCCTTTGAACATGATAATGTCTCGCGGTGGTTGTCTTTACCATTACCAATAACCGCACAACAAAAATCAATCCTTCAAGACCATAAAAAATCCATAAAAGATTTAACCGATGAGATTGCGGCCGCTAAGAAGCAATTAACCATTAAACAAGAAGACGTGCGAGATATTTCCGTAGAGCATCCTGCCGTTGTTGCGTTAAATGATTTGGCAGGAATTGTTGTCGACAGCAATCAAGCCATGCCAGTTGGAAATTGGAAACAGTCGCAACATTCCAAATATTATGTCGGTGATGGTTACCTGCATGATGAAAACGAGAAAAAAGGTACAAAATCTTTAACGTTTACGCCTGCTTTAATGCGGGCGGGTGAATATGAAGTACGCTTAGCGTATTCGTCCTTGGCCAATCGCGCTTCAAATGTGCCCGTCACTATTTTACACGCAGATGGTGAAACGCAGATTGATGTCGATCAACGCAAATCACCCCCTATTAATGGACATTTTGTTTCGCTTGGCACCTTTCGATTTGAGGTCGGTAACCAAGGCTATGTCTTAATCTCGAACACCAATACTGATGGCTATGTCATAGCAGATGCGGTGCAGTGGTTACCAATTGATAGCGATGATAAAAAGACCACGGTAACGAAAAATAATTCACGCAGCACATTGAGCCCTGATTTAATTGCCTTAGAAAAAAATATCGCTGACATGGAGAAGCGGTTCAAGTCATTACAAAAAAGTGCGCCGCTACAGCCTTATTTTATGGGCGTGACAGAAGCAAAAAGTTTTGCTGATAGTCCAATTTATATTCGTGGTAATGTGCATGCGCCTAGCACGACGGTTCCACGTGGTTTTTTACAAATAGCTGCCGTTGCACAGGCGCCAGCTATTCCACATAATCAGAGTGGGCGCTTACAATTAGCTGAATGGTTAACCGCTAAAGACCACCCGTTAACTGCGCGTGTTATGGTCAATCGTCTCTGGCATTGGATTTACGGACAAGGATTGTCGCGAACCGTTGATAATTTTGGTACAACTGGCGAGACTCCTTCGCATCCTGAATTACTTGATTATTTAGCGCAACAGTTCATCGCAGAAAAATGGTCGATGAAAACCATGATTAAACAGATGGTTTTATCGCGCACCTTTCGCGAAGGATCACGTCCCCCTCCGTACGCGCACGATCCAGACAACCGTTTATTAGCACGCGCACATCGACGCTTCATGGAAGCGGAAGTGATTCGTGATGCCATGATTTTTGTCAGCGGCGAGTTACAGCCCTGTGACGGCGGTCGCACCTGGCCTGATTCGTTAAAATCAGATTATAATTACACCGCGAAAGAACTAACGAGAAGTATTTACTTGCCCCTATTTAGAAATTCAATTCCCGACATTTTTACTGTTTTTGATTTACCAAGTACCAGTAGCGTAAACGGTGCGCGTCATGTCAGCATGGTTGCGCCGCAAGCGCTCTATATGATGAATAGTCCATTCGCCATGGATCGAGCTGCCGCTATGGCTAAACGATTGTTTCAATTACCACTTTCCGATGACAGCGCACGTGCTGATTATGTTTATCGCGCTCTCTTAGGACGATTGCCAACCGCTGCCGAAAATGTGCTACTTATGTCACATCTTCATCGTGAAGATAATAATATTAAACCGACCGTTTTAGAGACACGATGGGCAGCAATAATTCAAGCATTATACGCCTCACCAAAATTCCGCATCGTTGAATAAGGAAAAGACCATGTCCTTAATTGATCGTCGTACTTTGCTCACACACAGCGCTTGTGGATTTGGCTCGCTCGCATTGGCGGGGTTGCTGAATCGTTCCATTTACGGACAAGAACCTGCTACGTTGCACCATGCTCCCAAGGCAAAGCGTATTATATTTTTATTTATGCAGGGCGGCCCCAGTCATGTCGATAGCTTTGATTATAAGCCACAATTAGCTGCTCATGACGGAAAAATGATGGACTTTAGAGATGCACGCACCATCGCCCGAGGTGAAAAGAACGATGCGACATCACAACGTGTTATGAAATCATTGTGGGAATATAAACAACATGGCCAATGTGGACGTTGGGCCTCACAATTATTTCCCGAAATCAGTAAACATGTAGACGACCTGTGTTTTGTGCACTCGTTACATACTGAAGGTATTGCGCATGGGCCAGCAACTATTTTTCTTCATAGTGGCACCACTAATTTTATCCGCCCTTCTATGGGGTCTTGGATTTCATATGGATTAGGAAGTGCTAATAATAATTTACCTCCTTTTGTCACGCTCAGCCCATCGTCAGGAAATGGCGGTCCACGTAATTATGGCTCAGCCTTTTTGCCATCACGATATCAAGGTACTGCCATTGGCAGCGCCGGTACTCTAATAAAAAATGCCTCTATTTCTAATATTAATAATAAACATCGTAGCCCTGAAGCACAACGCGAACAGTATGAATTAATACACTCCTTGAGTGACCAACAACGTGCTGGGCTCCCCACTGATGACCAACTTGATGCTATGATAGAAAGTTATGAACTCGCTTGGCGGATGCAGCAAAATGCGCCTGATATTTTAGATATTTCAAAAGAGCCACAACATATTTTAGAGATGTATGGTATCACCAATCCTAAAACTGAAAATTATGGTAGGCAATGTTTAATGGCACGACGTCTTGCCGAAGCAGGCGTACGTTACATTCAAGTAACCTATGGTGACAACAGCGCTAACCCAGCGTGGGATCAACATTCAAATATTAAAAAACATGGTGAACATGCCGCCGCAACCGATCTGCCAGTGGCTGGATTATTAGCGGATTTAAAACAACGCGGCTTATTAGAAGACACCATTGTGTGGTGGGGCGGAGAATTTGGCCGCACTCCTTATGCGCAAAAAAATGGTACAGGTCGCGATCATAATTCTCGTGGCTTTACCCACTGGGTCGCCGGTGGTGGGTTTAAACCGGGATTTGCTTATGGCGCTACTGATGAATTTGGACACCAAGCTGTCGTTGATAAAGTACACATGCATGATTTACATGCAACGCTTTTACATCAATTAGGGATTGATCATGAACGTTTAACTTATCGCCATGATGGCCGTGATTATCGATTAACCGATGTCTACGGTCACGTCGTACACAATATATTACAATAATTTAGGGAATTCTATTAATGTCACATATATTATCACTCGCAGGCAAGTTCTCGCGAAAATTATGTCTGCAATGTATGATCGCTTGCATCTTGGCTGTTTATATTTCATCAACACCTGCTGCTGAAAAAAATATTCTCCTGATCGCGGGAGCGGTTAAACCAGTCGATCGCACAGGTCATCATGATTATCTTGGCGGTGCCACGTTATTACGCGATCTATTGCAACAGACCGCGAACATAAAAGCCGCGGTTATTACTGACGGTTGGCCAAGCGACGAATCGGTTTTTTCTTCAGCGGATTGTGTTGTCTTGTATACAGATGGTGGCGGCAAACAGGCGTATCTGTCTTCACCAGAACGAATTGCTATTATAAATACACTGGTCGCTCGTGGTGCTGGGATTGTGCAAATTCATCAAGCGGTTGATTATCCAGTGGAACATCTTGAACAGGCTCAGAAATGGATCGGCGGCGTTTATTCAGCACAAGGGTCTGGTCGTGGCCATTGGGATAGTCATCATAGTGAATTTCCAGCTCATCAAATTACGCATGGGGTAACAGCATGGAAAATAAATGATGGCTGGTTAAATAAATTAGTATTTCTTGCTAATAAAAAGGTATTACGCCAATTGTCTGGTCATCCAAAGAGCACAGCGGTTCAAGTGCAGGCGGTGATGCTGCCATTGTAGCCTGGACATTTGATCGAGACGACGGTGGTCGATCATTTGGCTTTACGGGACTTGATGCGCACAGTGCCTGGAAATTGCCCGGTATGCGTCAACTCGTGGTCAATGGTATCTTATGGTCTGCTGGCTGTACCATTCCGGACAGCGGTGCACCTTGTGACGCCGATGATGCGACTATCAATAAATATCTGACACCACGCGTTGATGGTAAAAAGCTTTTTGGTAAATAATCCGTAATAGAATCATATCCAGCTCACTACTACTTACCTACTTCGCTGTGAGTGAGGTAGATACTTGTAATAATTTCACTCAAAAGCCCTCTTTCGCCATAAAGACAACGCAACACGATACCGCCGTGACCGATCCATTTTCGATTCCAGAATTAGCGATTTCGACATTTGAAGGTGTCCACGATGTACTAATCACCATTCATGATTTTAGTGGTCGCATTCGTCAACGTTTACAGATTAATCGTTCATTTCATCGTCATCCCCTGTGCCATGCAGCTAAAGCACACGATAGTGAACGTGCCTGTCTCTCTTTTGACCTTGTTGCCTTACATGCCATTGCGCCTTTGCACCCTCATGGTTTTTTACAGCGTTGTCATGCCGGATTAGTCGAAGCCGTTGTGCCAGTTCGACTAAAAGGCGAGGTCATGGCTATATTAAATGCTGGCCCACGCACCATTAGCGATGAAAATATTTCATTTCTACGTTCACAATTATTATCGCCACAAATTCCTGCTCCCAGTTTACCCGTGTGGTCACATGATGAAGCACAAAATGTTTTAGAATCATTACGACAATTAGCAGCTCGCCTAGAAAGATGGTTGGACAATAGCGAAAACTATAAAGGTACGCATAGTAGCGATCGCCGTTCGCAAATATTACATATTATTTCTCATCAGGCACCGCGTGGTGTTACCTTACCGCTATTGGCAAAACGATTAGGGTTAAGTGTCGATCGCACTGGCCATGTCGTACGTGAAGAATTTGGCATCACCTTTTTGGAATTAGTTAATCAACATCGCCTGGAACGTGCGGCGGCATTACTGAAGCACAGCGATTTGTCGATTAGTGCCATTGCCCTCAACAGCGGTTTTGGGGACGTATCGACATTTCATCGGCGCTTTCGTGCGCAATTTGCCATGACCCCGCGGGAGTACCGACAGCGGAATCCGCCACACAAGTAGCCGTAATTGCCAAGTAATGATGTCATTTTCTGGTACTCTGCCATACTTTCCCACATCGGAGCGTCGTTATGGCACATACTATCAAAACATCCCTAACCGTCAGCATGTTAGCATGTTTACCTCTTTTAGCCCAGGCAGCGGATTATGATGTCGTCGTTTACGGTGGCACCTCGGCGGGTGTCATTGCTGCGGTACAAGCAAAGAAAATGGGTAAGTCAGTTATTATTGTTGGTCCTGATAAACATTTAGGCGGCTTATCGAGTGGTGGATTAGGATGGACCGATACCGGAAAAAAAGAAGTTATTGGCGGTTTGTCACGCGATTTTTATCACCGCATTTGGAAACATTACGACGATGAAGGTGGATGGAAATGGCAGAAAAAATCTGAATACGGCAATAAAGGACAAGGCAATAGCGCAATTGATGGCGAACAACGTACCATGTGGATATTTGAGCCACACGCAGCAGAAAAAGTTTTTGAAAGTTATATTAAAGATTTTGACATTCAGGTCGATCGCGACGAATGGCTTAATCGTGACAATGGTATAAAAAAAGACGGGACACGCATTGTCAGTATAACGATGCTCAGTGGAAAAACCTACAATGGGAAAATGTTTATAGATGCGACCTATGAAGGTGATTTATTAGCAACTGCTGGTGTTGAATATACGGTTGGTCGTGAAGCGGTGTCACAATATGATGAATCATTTAATGGTGTTCAAACCGGTGTATTACATCATTCCCATCATTTTGGAAAATTGAAAATAAGTCCGTATCTTATTCCTGACGATCCCGCCAGTGGTGTATTGCCACTTATTAACCCAGATCATCCAGGTGAAAAAAGTGCTGCTGATAAAAAAGTTCAAGCCTATTGTTTTCGCATGTGTTTGACTGATGTTGAAGAAAATCGCATCCCATTTAGTAAACCGGACGGCTACGATCCAAAACAGTACGAATTACTGGCACGACTATTTGCTGTTGGTTGGAAACAAGTATTTAATAAATTTGACCCCATCCCAAATCACAAAACAGATACTAACAATCATGGGCCATTTAGCTCTGATAATATTGGAAAAAATTACGATTACCCGGAAGCGAGTTACGAACGACGTCGCGAAATAATTAAAGAACATGAAACTTATCAAAAAGGGTGGTTGTATTTCATCTGCACCGATCCTCGTGTTCCCAAAGATGTGCAAGATAAAATGAATACCTGGGGCTTACCTAAAGATGAATTCACCGATAACGGCGGATGGTCGCACCAACTCTATATTCGTGAAGCGCGACGTATGGTTGGGAATTATGTCATGACTCAAAATGAATTAACGAAGAAAAAACCAACACCAGAATCGGTCGGTATGGGCTCATACACGATGGATTCCCATAACACGCAGCGCTATATTACCCCAGAAGGCTTTGTGCAAAATGAAGGAGATATTGGCGTACACCTCAAAGAACCCTACGAAATCGCTTATGGCTCACTCGTACCCAAAAAGGAACAGGTCACCAATTTATTAGTTCCTGTTGCTGTTAGCGCGTCCCACATTGCCTACGGCAGTATTCGTATGGAACCTGTCTTTATGATATTAGGACAAAGCGCAGCAACTGCCGCCTGTCTTGCAATTGATAGTACTCTTGCTGTACAAGATGTACCGTATGAGCAATTGCGGACACGCTTACTAGCAGATGGTCAAATATTAGAAAAACCCACCATATCAAAATAATACCTACAGCGATTTCAAAGATTTTCACTTGGCACAATTATTGTTTGTTTTTCACAAGAGAAACGCAGGGACGGAGAAGAAATTGGTTTTATTCATACCAATTCCGGTTCACTATATCCTAAATAATAAGACACTTACATGAAGGACCGGAGAAACGGAGAAATGCCAAGGTGGAAATCCTGTGGTTATTGAAAAAAGCACAGCTTTCCTCTTCGGTTCTCTGGTTCTCCATGTTAATCTGTTGCCATTACGGATGATTTGAGGCGGAATTAGTATCAGAACATTATCTAGGTGAATGTCCTCCGTTTCTCTGTTCCTCCTGATTAAATATTTTTTGCGCTGCATTGCCACTTGAATTGGCTGAAGCACAGTTTGCGGTGAATTTATTTACCGTGCTTAATTTGCTGCCAATACGTTTGGTAGTTAAATTTTGGACTGTTTTCTTCGTCATGACATTGCATGCAGGTGGCAACGCCAACAGGTCGCATCGGTTGTTGCTGGCCCCCTGCTGCGACGTGCGCTGCACCTGGGCCATGACACGATTCGCACGATACCTGCGCGTGATTGGGTGGTGAAACGCGCCGTTGAAATCCATCGCTGTATCCGAGACCTGTCACGTGACAGCGAAGGCAATCTGGATCGTGTTGATAACCACGTTTTTCTAACGAGGCGAACGCATGGGCATGTTTACTTGCTCCATGTACTTGCGCTGCTTGCGCATGACACGTTATACACGCTGCATCGCCAACAAACCCACCGGTCCGTGTCGATTTATCACTGTCTAAATCAATTGTTCCAAGGTGTTTTTGGTAATTACTTACAATACCACGAATGTCTGGACTGTCAGGTAACATGTCATGAATTAAATCAAAGTGACAGGCATCTGACCCCCATCGCCAATAACCAATAGTTTTTCCATGATTGGCAACATGCACAACGCGCACAGCACCAACCGAAAGCGGCGTTTGCGATGGCGACGTAACAGCGCCACCAACAATGAGCGACACGCTTGGCAAGGCACCTGCAAGAGTCTGCAATTCTTCTTCTGACATATCTGCCATGACTACCACTTTCCGACCCTGTGCCACAGCTGCGACCTTGGTTATGGCATCAACCGGATCTACGATTTGCAAACCATCCCCGTGCGCCGTACGCGGTACCACTGACGTCACAATAAACACTTCACCACCTGCTGTAATTTCAGCAAAAGTTTTTACGTCAGTTTTATTATCATCAAATCGCACATTCGCACTCACCAGTGGTGGTACTTCAGTTAAAAGTAATGATTTTAAAATTGTTGCCCCTAATGCCACTTCCGAGGTGCCGACACCAATTACATCAATGCCTGCGTTTGCCAGGGCGCGCACATAAAAATTACCGCGTATGTGCAAATGCTCAGCTTTTCCCGCAGTCCATCCGCCGAGTTCCAATGACAACTGACGTTCGTTCGGTATACGGCTCAATAAACCAGCACGACGAACGAGTCCGCCATACATGCCTGCGGTACAACCACACGGTTCAAAACGAGCAGCGGTGTGTGCCGACCACGCAACTATCGGATCATGTCCTTTAAAAACCGCTTCGGGCAATTGTGGTAATAAAGATAATAGTGGATTAGCCACTCGTTCTTGTGGACTTTCTAAGGTGACTTCTGTTTTGATCGGTGACTGTTCATTTCTTTTTAAGAGAATGACACCAATAACCAATGCAATCATTACACATGCCAGACCAGCTAAACCAAATTTTAATCGCATTGTTAGAAATTATTCGACTAAGGCGTACACTAATGCATTTGCGACGATTTGATGTGCATTGGTGATTTCGTTTCCGCCACAGCAGCAACAACCTTTTACACGTTTCGTGTCATTTAAACCTTCTGGTGAAAACAAACAGGCCAAACGACCATCAATAACAACGCCTTCAAAGCGTGCTTGTCCATCATGTTTTAAGGTCGCACTTCGCACATCATATAAAGTTTGGAATAATGGATGATCGGCACTAATTTTTACCATCGCTTTTTCGCCAAACATTTGGGCCATTTCTTTTCGTAAACTGGTTGCCCATTCTTTTGATGAGCATCCGGCTGACGCTAATAAGAATCCGCCATTTTCCATCCACGCTCGGGTATAACGACGTTCATCTTCTGTCATCGTAAATGCGCCTTCACCCGTCATGATAGCAAAGCCAACTTGTCCTAGGTCTCCCGCGCTACCACTTTTCACCGACAGGAATTTTGTAACTAAATTAATGCCACTATCTTTTTGTACGCTTTCTAAAAATGAATCGCTAAAACATTTCGAGGTTTTGGTGCCAGCGTAGACTAAATTACCAACCTGCACTTGCCGCGACGTTGTTGTTTCAGCGGTATCAGCGGCAACAACATTAATAGGCGCAAGGGCGACGCTTATCACGAGCATGCAGAGTATGACTATGAATCGCATACAACCTCCGCGGGAAACGGGCTTTGGTAAGATAGGTAATCTATACATGATGAACGCTGCGGGGCAAACACGGTTCTATGATGCTGGTAACAACTGCTGAAACAGCCGGAAATTGTGAGCTAATCGCTAAAACGCCAACCTCAGCACCAGATGTGCTTGTTATTATGGTATTGATTCGACGTTTTGTTGTTCGGGAGCATTGCTCTGAGGATTGTCTAAATTACGGAAATAATCCTCAATCAACTTTTCTTCTGCTGGGCTAAATGAAGCGCCTACGCCAGCAGTGGTTTTTCGTACATCGGTTGCATAAGCCGTTGCAGGACGCCCATTGGCATCGAGTGCAACGCCTGCGCCTTGGCCTGCTTGATGCGCTTGTTGGTTGCCGCTCCGAGCACCAGCTAATGCCGTTAATGTTTCCGGTCCAAATAATTGTAATTGCGGGCTGTTTGGTTGAGCGCGTCCACCACGGCGCACCATCATGCCACCACCTGATGCGCCTGTTGCTCCACCGCCTGATCCGCCCACTGATTGCCCGCTGCTGTAACCGCGTTTAGCTAAGCCACCTAATTGTGACATGCATTTACCATAGCCTGGATTTGGACACCAGCCTGGACTTGATCCACTGCGACCATTTTTGTGTTTCCCAACAAGTGCTTCTAAATGTTGCGCCGCTTTTTCAGCATTGCTGTGTGCCTCCTCGTTACGCCCGGCACGTGCGCTACGTGATGATTGGCTCACCAAATTTTCAACTTTTTTCTGCTGCAATTCCTGAACAATATCGCCTAGTTGTCCAGCTTCTTGTGGATGTGAATCCTGAAGTTGTTCTTGCACTTGTTTAGCGGCTAATTCCCATTCGCGTAATGCTTGTTCGATTAGTTGTTCTTGCCGACTTGCTTCGCGCAATTTCGCGCGATCAATATCATTGTGAACACCATTGTCGCGCAGCTCTTGTAATTGGTTTGCCGTTTCCCGTTGTGCCTTGGTAATATCTGCTAATTGTTCTAGCAGTGCTTCGCGCTCTGCACGTGCGGTTAAATCAGCAATATCTTGTTTCATTTGCTCGGCTAAGGCCTTGGCAGCTTCACCGCTTTGTAGTGACTTTTCTAATTCTTTCAGATGATTGAGTAAGGCGTCTTGCAAATCTGGCTCGACCGCAAAAAGCGGTTCTGGTCGGCGCATGTCCTCAATTTGCTCGCGCAGCTCGGCCGTTTTCTCCATTAATTTTTCTAATCGCGACTGGCGTTCAGCAGCCGATTCATTCGGCCTTTGGTCAGCAACTTGTTTCGCAATTTCTGCTTCAAGCTGGGCTATTTTATCTAAAATATCGCCATATTTTTGCTTGAGTGCATTTTGGTCAATTTGTTCCATCACTAAGGCGTTATAATCTTTATCACTCATAATATGAATGATGCGCTCCACTAGCTCAGAAACTTGTCCGTTAGTCGGCATGGTATCAGTTGCAACCGCACCAATACGTAATTCATCACCTACGACTAAACCGTCAGTCGACACCGTTCCGCGATAGGTATCACTGGTGCCGCCTAAGGTGTCACGACTTTCTGTTTCGCGCACGCCATTACGTGTGCGGTAACGTGATAACCGAACTAAGCCCAAATCATCACGAGCGTGTATGATCACTGGAATTTTCATGCCTGGTGTCGCCACCGCATTACTCATCGGTTGTTCAAATTCGACGCGTGGTGGTTGATCGACTCGTCGCACAACTGTGGCTATTGGAATGGCTTCGCTACTATAACGACTTTTCTCATCTGAGCGATTTTGCTCGTCTGTCCCTGTCGTTTTATCAACAACTGCATCCGCTACGGCAGTTAATACAACGGAATATTTCCCAGGAGCGGGATCAGGAATATTAATTGTCGTTGTAGAGTAGGTCATCACCACCGTGCCATCACGCACAATTTGCATATCGGTAATTGGGCGATTAGTCGTAGCCGACAAGGTGAGCATACTACCAGGCAATGCCTGGAATTCGATCGCCGAACCATCCAGGCGTCTGTCATCATCTTTTAATAAACTATAGGCTGGGCTGGTGAGACGAATGCTGCCGCCCGTTAATTGCGGAATAGGATCTAAAATAATTTTCCGATAATGTGTGCGCGTGCCAGCTGCTTCTACCCATACAGTCAAAGGCGATTTCATGGTGGATAATTGCGATGGCTCTAATGGAGCCATCGTGGCACTCCATTGATCGCCGCCTAACGCGACCATCGTCACACGTAAAACTTGTTTCCCTGTAGCATCCTGCCCAAACACAACCACGTCATCAGGTTGTGGGCCCGTTGCTTGAATTACCAAACGTGGTGCCTGCGGTGGACGCATGCTGCTTGGTACTTCAACCCAGTTTAATGTCGTTAAACTATATGGCGGATGATCGCCAAACGGATCTAATAATCGTGGGATAACCATGGGAAATAATGTTGGACGAACAACATGTGTTATAAGCGCAATTAAACAGGCACCCAAAGCAATAAATATAAATCTTTGCCAACGACTTTTGGGGATAATTGATTTTAAATAGCTATCATCTATTGAACCGCTAAATTGTTCGGCACCACGTGCCGCCAAAGTACCCGGCATATTTTGTAATTCTAATGAGGTGGTTAGTGAGCGATACAAATCTCCGCATGCCGATTCTGCGATGCGTTGTCCTTGCGATTTCTTTGGTGCCAACCAACGCCAGGTGCATAATAATAAAAAACCAAGTCCGACTGAAGCCACTAACATCAAGATAACAACACCAACACGTGACCACGCTGGTAGACCAGCGCTCGCGTCTATGGTGACACTCATTAATCCTAAAACAGGAATTACCGATGCCGCAATAGCGAAACCAACACGGCGGCGATTGCGTGCTACTAAATCACAGGTTCGGTCAACAACTTGGGCCGGAGTCATCACCATACTGTTCTAGCATGGTCGCTTTTTTCCTGCGTGAAGTCGAATGTGGGCCGCCCAGACACGTTTGCGCACAGCTGATATCCTCAGTATTTGTTAGGAAGATGATTACTTTGTGCAATAAATTACAAACTTTGTAGACGCTAAAAGGAGTGGGCGTAGAAGTGGATTTTCTAATGAATCTCCTATAAATGCCACAATTTTCTCATTAACAGGCATGAGCGTTGGCTGTATCTACTTAAAAAATCCTGCGCTCTAAAGGCCCCTGAGGGGTGCTGCGGATAAACAGAATGTTATACTACCCACAATGACGGCTCAGTAATGACTACATAACGTTAGCCTTACGACTTCAGTTGTAGAGTAACCCGTTTTTCACACTCGAATTTTTTACGTTTCAACAACATGCTTTCTATATGGCCATTAATCCACTCCGTATCATTTCCAGCAATTCACATCCGCCACAGACCGCTGGCAACTATGTTTTATACTGGATGACCAGTGCGCGGCGGCTGCACTATAATTTTTCCTTAGAACATGCCGTTAACTGGGCAAATAAATTACAAAAACCCTTGGTTATTATAGAAGCATTAAATAGTGACTACCCATGGGCCAGTGATCGGTTTCATCACTTCGTGTGGCAAGGCATGTGTGATAATGCCGCTTTTGCGGCTAAGAAATCAGTAACCTATATCCCCTATATTGAAAACAAAAAGGACGCTGGTCGTGGATTAATTACAGCGCTAAGCACGAATGCCAGTGTAGTGATCGGCGATTATTTTCCCGCTAGTTGGTTAGCGCGGATGGTTCCTCGTGTTTTATCATCGCTACCATGCGCAGCAGAATTAGTTGACGGTAATGGTATTTTACCCATTGCGCTAAGTGAGAAAGCGAGTCCGACTGCTTACGCTTTTCGACGCTTTTTTCAGAAACAAGCGCTCTCCTTTTTACAAGAATTTCCAAAAGAAGACCCGCTACGGTCATTAAAAAATAAAA
>JAHEDF010000372.1:0-833 GCA_024641365.1 Planctomycetota bacterium
TCGACCTCACTACATGCAGGTGATTATGTGATGGTTGCTGGTTATCCTGGCAGAACCAATCGCTATGCATTGGCAACTGAATTTGATCACACGGCTACGTGGAGTTATGCAAATACCGTAAAAAATTATACCAATCTCAGTGCGCTGGTTGCTAAGGCGAGTAAAGATAATCCAGAAATTGGATTAAAGTACGCAAATTCAGTACGTGGGTGGGAAAACACACTCAAGAATTTTTCAGGCCAGTTAGCAGGATTTGCGCGCACTAACGCTACCGAGATAAAACATCGCGAGGAACAAGCCGTTATAGTGTGGTTAAAAAGCCAAGGTGCATCAGGGACAGCTGCACTAGCCGCCTATGAAAATATGGTGCAATTAAGTGCTCGCTCACAAGCAACAGCTGAACGTGATAGTATTATAGGTCATCTACAAAGAGGGGGATTATTAGGCATTGCTGGCATGTTGTATCGTTTGTCGTTAGAAAAAAATAAGCCAGATGCCGAGCGTCGTCCTGGTTATCAAGAGCGTGACTTGGGATATATTAAAGGGCGATTAACGGAGTTAGAAAAACGATTTCATCCGGACATGGATCGGGAAATAATGCTCTATTGGCTAAATCAATATAAAAAATTACCGGAGTCGCAGCGTATTGCTGCGCTTGATAAGTGGTTTAATGGTCTCGACGAAGAAAATATTCAACGTCAATTAACCACTTTATATGCAGGGACACAATTAGGAAAACTAGATAAGCGAATTGAGTTATTTTCCGCAACGCCGGATGTGTTTGAATCCAGTAACGATACGATGATTAAGCTCGCGGTTGCTTTATCGCCGAC
>JAHEDF010000372.1:843-4628 GCA_024641365.1 Planctomycetota bacterium
CGACTGCCATGGCGCAAGAAGACGAATACCGTGCGCGTTCCGGCGAAATGTCTAAATATCTTCCCGTATATTTGGCTGCAGTAAAAGCTTATCGTCAAAGTTTAGGACAGCAGGTTTATCCAGACGCTAATTCAAGTTTACGTGTTACTTTTGGACATGTCGTTGGTTATGAGCCGCAGGATGGATTACGCGCAACGCCATTTACGACTGCTGAAGGCGTTGCCGCCAAAGCGACGAATGAAGAACCATTTGATGCATCACAAGCGGTGTTAAATGCCATACGGGATAAAAAATATGGCAGCTATAAAGATGACCAACTTGGCACCTTACCTGTTAATTTCTTAGCGACACTGGACACCACGGGAGGTAATTCTGGTTCGCCAGTCATGAATGCGAAGGGAGAATTAGTCGGGCTCTTGTTTGATGGCGTCTGGGATAGTGTGAGTTCAAATTGGATTTACGATCGCAAAGCCACGCGTTCAATCTGTCTCGATATACGGTATATGTTGTGGTATATGGATGTGATTGATGCGGCTCCACGCTTGTTCACAGAAATGGGTGTGGGAACGAAATGAAATCGAGAGATATACACCAACACGGTGCGCGCGCAGGTTCTGTATGGGCACCTTTTAATACAGGGGCTTACCTTTATCGTGCTGCTTATAGCTTATTGATCATAACAAGTCTTGCTCTGCTCGGCTGTGACTCAGAGCGAAAGGAATTATCTATGTCTACAAATGCGACTTCTCAAACCGAACAGGTGTTAACAGTTGATAATCCATTTCGTGCTCCCAGTCCGTTATATTTACAAGCGCCACCATTTGATAAAATAAAAGACAGTCATTACATGCCAGCTTTTCTAGCTGGTATAAAAGAACACATGGCTGAAATACGCGCAATCGCTGATAATCCACAAGCGCCTACTTTTGAAAATACGATTGTCGCAATGGAACGTGCAGGTGCGATGCTGCACCGTGTAAGTAATGCCTTTGGTATTGCATCTGGTACTAATTTGAACGATACGATTCAACAAGTCGACATCGATACAGCGCCATTATTATCACAGCATCACGATAATATAATTTTAGACGATAAATTATTTGCGCGTATTCATGCGGTTTATGAACAACGCGAATCATTAGGACTTGATCCGGTTTCTAAGCGCTTACTCGAAGAACAGCATGATAGCTTTGCACGCCAAGGCGCATTACTGAGTAAAGAAGATAAGGCTCGTTTACGTGCCATGAATGAAGAGTTATCAAAACTCAGTACGCACTATTCAAAAATATTATTAGAAGACACGGTCGCTAGAGCAGTGGTAGTTGATTCGTTAGAAGAATTAGATGGTTTATCAGAGTCGGATATTGAAGCCGCCGCAGCAGCAGCACAACAAAGAAATCTAACTGGAAAATGGGTTATCCCGCTTGTACACACTACCGATCAACCATGTTTGTCATCACTAAAAAATCGCGCACTACGTGAACGCATTTACCGCGCTTCTATTGGTCGTGTTTGTCATGGTGGTGAAACTGATACGCGGAAATTGATTGCGCGTACGGCACAATTACGAGCACAAAAAGCCAAGTTACTTGGCTATGAGACAAATGCTGATTACGTGTTAAGTGATCAAATGGCTAAAAAACCAGCCGCTGCCATGAAGTTACTCACAACGGTTGCCAACAAAGCTGCAGCACAAGCTCGTCTAGAATTAGCTGATATGCAAGCCATTATAGATAAGGAAGGCGGCGGTTTTAAATTGCAACCGTGGGATTGGAAATTCTATGCGGAAAAAGTACGCAAAGAAAAATATGACTTAGATGAATCAGAAATTCGTCCATATTTCGAAATGAATAATGTGGTTGTGAATGGTATGTTTTTTGCCGCTGAACGGATGTACGGCATTACCTTTAAAGAACGCACAGATATTCCTGCTTATGATCCGGATGCGCAAGTATGGGAAGTGTTTGATCGAGACGGATCAACTATTGGTTTGTTTTATACTGATTTGTATGCCCGTTCTAGTAAACGCGGTGGCGCATGGATGGGCTCATTGGTGGACCAATCAGAATTAATCGGCACCAAACCAGTTATTATTAATGAATTAAATGTCCCGAAACCGTCGAAGGGACAACCGACGTTACTTACTTTTAATGAAGTAATTACTTTTTTCCATGAATTCGGTCACGGACTTCACGGTTTATTATCGAAAGTAAAATACCCAAGCCAATCTGGGACAAGTACACCACGCGATTTCGTAGAATACCCGGCACAATTTCAAGAAAATAGCGCCTTGGATCCAGTCGTTTTAGCTAATTATGCAAAACATTATAAAACTGGCGCACCAATTCCGCAGGAATTGGTAGAGAAGATAAAAAAATCGAGTGCTTTTAATCAAGGCTTTTTCACGCTCGAATACTGCAAAGCGGCAATCGTTGATTTAGAATGGCATGCTTTAACTGCTGCAGATCCTGTGCAGGACCCAATCGCATTTGAAGAAGCGGCATTACGTAAGCATAACGTTGATATGGCAGAAGTTCCGCCACGTTACCACACGTGGTATTTTACGCATATTTGGGCCAATGGTTATCATGCTGGTTATTATGCTTATTTATGGACCGCTGTCATTGCCGCTGATAATTTTGCTTGGTTCGAAGAACGTGGTGGGATGAGTGCGGAAAATGGTCAATTATATCGTGACGCTATTTTATCACGCGGTGGAACGAAAGATCCGCACCAAATGTATTTAGATTACCGTGGTCAAGAGCCAGCTATTGAGCCGCTGTTGCGTCAACGTGGATTTGCGCTGTCTGCCAGTAAGTAACAGTACCCGCAAATGAATTTCCCAAGAGGAGCATGTGTAATTAGAAAATGGATTGCTGCCCATGCTCCCAACGGGCGAGGTACTTTTTTAATTTAATTTTCTTCGCTGTGCTGGCGCTACTCATATAACGGATACAACCAAATATTGGCCGCAGCGGAGCCCACGGGCGGTCAAATCGCCCGAGGCACCAACTAATTCCACTTGATGAATTCGGATCACGTCCATCAAGCGCGTAGCGGTTATTTAACTCGGTCATGATTTCCAGGGCATCACGCGGATGCGCTGTCCATTCAATAATTTTTTTTCCCCACAGCATTCGTAGATAATTGTGCATCACGCCACTGTGACGTAGTTCATTTTGTGCTGCATTCCATAGCGGGTCGTGTGTTTGACCATCATCAAATTGTTTGAGCGTATAGAGATATTGGCGTTTATCGACCGCATGTTGTTCTAAGGATGTTTGCGCCCAGGTTGGGAGATCTTCAAAGGTTTCATGTTGTGGGCGATGATGACAATAATGAAAACCAAGTTCACGCCAAATAATTAGCTCATCTAAAAATGATTCGCTCCCAGGAGATAATTGCCACCAACCTTCACGCTGACCCTTGGTTGTTTCAGCAAGCTGTGCTGGCGACCAATTTTCTTCTGCTAAAACGTGCGCAACAACTTCATGCGTTCCGATGTGACCAAAATGTAAATATGGTGATAAACCACTGGCAGCACCATCGTCCACAAGATTACGATCGATGTGATAACGCGATAATTTATGCTCAATAAATTGCGCTAATAATTTTCTAGCGGCAACAGCACCGCCATTAATGGCTGCAATCGATACCGTGTGATTTATGGGTAATTGTGTTAGTTTTAATTGCGTGAGGTCTGCTGGTTTCCATTTTTTACCCCATGCTGCGGGCAAGTGTGGTGCCGTTTTATTTTTTAATGACCGTAGCGGGTCTTCTTTTGG
>JAHEDF010000373.1 GCA_024641365.1 Planctomycetota bacterium
GCCGTTTGTTATTATTGGACCAGATGGGAAATTACTTGGTCGCCTCACCGTTGATCCATTACTGCGAATGAGTAATGGTCAATTAACTATTCGATCCTTAGCGATTAATCCACAAAAAGAACAAGAATGGTATGCTAGTACTTATGAATTAGGGCTCATTTGTAGCTATAACAATGGAATAACATGGAAAGGATTTGCGCTTAAAAATAAAATTACAACAGTTACATGTGCCGGCGATAAAAATCAAGTAACGCTAATTGCAACAGGTCAGGATAAGTTTGTTATTGATGTAACACCAAATGCGAACTTGCCAGATTTATTTCCATTGACGCTCGAAGAAACCAAAAAACGATTAGATGAACAGGGTCGTTAATTATGGATAAACGTACTGCGACTTTGTTATTACGGCGGGCTGTTGACCAAGGTTTGTTAGATGACCTGGCACTTAACGAAATTAAACGCGCCTCACCCGCTGAACGCGCTCATACTTTATTGGAAAAATTACGCGCAACTGGCGTCGGTGCAGATGGTTTAGAGTGGATGGTACGTGCAGCTGATAGCGCGACCCGCACGCCTGAAATTCCTGGCTATCGTATTGGTTCATTAATTGGGTGGGGAGCTGCCGGTGGCGTCTGGAGTGCGGTTCAAGAAAAAATAGAACGCGAAGTGGCACTAAAAGTTATTCCTTTTGGTCGCCATGCCGATGCTGCCGGATTTATCGCCGAGGTACATACGTTAGGTCACTTGAATAATCCGCATGTAGTCATTTGTCACGAAGCAGGCACCACAGCAGATAAAATATTTGTAGCGATGGAAATGATGCGGGGTGGCGATGTCGAACGGATGCGGCGAGCAGCAGGCGGGCGCCTAGCAGAAACACAGGCTTTACAGATTATTCGTGACGCGGCTTTGGGATTATGCGCAATATCCGAAGCCGGACTCGTACACCGTGATTTAAAACCAGCTAATTTATTGCTCACTGAAGATGGTCGTGCGAAAATCGGCGATTTAGGATTGGCGCGCCCCAGTGGTCCTGCACATGGGGCGTCGTGGGCCGTGCAAGGCACGCCAGCTTATTGGTCGCCGGAACAAGTCCGTGGCCAAGCACTTGATGTGCGCAGCGATATTCATGCGTTAGGCGCTACTTTATTTACGCTGTTGTGTGGCCAGACGCCATTTAAGGGTAAAACAATATTAGAATTAATCCGCGCCATTGGTGAACAGCCAGTTGCGGATCCTATTACGCTCTGTCCAGATATGAGCGATGGAACGCGTTCCATTTTGCTGACCACACTAGCGAAAGATCCCGCATTGCGTCATCCAACGGCAGCGGCGTTAGCAGAAGATTTAGAAGCGGTCATACATAATCAGACCCCGCAGCATGCCCGCGCATTACGTCTGCAGGCCTTTTCGCAAACGAAGTCACACGCAAAAAAGGTTTCAACATTACACGATGAGTTACCTGCGGTAGAAAAGAAGCCTCTTGTACCTCATGAATTCGCTGCGCTTCCTGCAACCGCAATTATTGGCGTTATGCTATTTATTGGTATTATAGCTGGCACCACAATGGGTGGACCAAGTAGCGCAGAAAACCATGCGTTATCGGTAGCGCGGGCTGCGGCGAGCATTGAGAATTGGACAGCCTTTGTAGAGCGCTTTCCAAAAAGTGACAATATCGCTGAAGCAAGAACGAGTATTAAAATATTATCGCAGCCGGTAGGGCAAATAAATCAGCCAGGTCCTTCTCTAGAGCTTGTGCGCTTGCGCGCAGAATTACGTGCTCTCGACGAAGAATGGTTAGTTCTTAATAAAAATAATTTAGTAACGCCATCTCTCACAACAAAACCAGACCTTAATAAAACGCAAATACAATCCCCGAAAACGAACGCCGTCGAGACGACAACACGACCGCAAACCACAACAAAACCAGTAGAGAAGCCGGCAGAGAAACCAGCAGAAAAAGCGCTTCCACCGCCCCACGATGTTTCCCTTAAAAAACCTTTCGAAAAATACGAACCATCAAATAGCACCCAAATAAAATCGCTTACCGCAACAGAATTAGCAACGTTTACCATTGAGAAAAATGCAACGCGCGCAGACGCAGATGCGTTTATTGGCCGAGTCGCTAAAACTATTCCCGTTGGCAATTTTTCATGGATGAGAACGGATAACCGCGTTGATGCGCTTGCGCGCATTCCGGCGAAACAATTGCCATCATTAATTGAGGCCTTGAAGACCTACCCAAGTGGTCCAATGAGTAGTTTTTTGGAATTGGCAATTAGTGAAGTGGCTCAGCCCGATCAAGCAGATCTCGTTTTACCAATACTCAAAGAATATCCCCCCTTAATTACCTGTGTGGAGAAAAATAACTGGCAAAAACAGGCAAAACCAATTATTTTAGAATGGTTTAAAGAAAGAAAAGACAATCGTTATATTGGCGTGGTTGCAAAGTTTGTGCGAGCACTTGTAGTAAATCCCGACCCGAATGATTACCCGTTACTGCTACAAATATTTTTAAAAAGCGAATATGGGTATTGGCAACGTGATATTTATTATGAATTAGAAAAAGTTCCTGGTTTGAAACTCGACTCGGCCATTGCAACACTTTGGACACGCGAGGCTAATTATCGTGGGTGGGAAGCATTCGCTCCAATTGCCGCACAATATGGACATGCTGATGCTTTAGCGGCGGTAGTATTGCGCGTTCCTGAACATGGTGTTTCTCATCTACGATCAGATCAGGCCAGGGCATGGCTCAAGAAATTTACTGATTCTCCTGTTGATCCTAAAGGTTCTGCCGCATGGCTAGCCGCAGAACCTGTTTATGATGCGCAATTGCGGCAATGGCGCGCTAAAAAATAAATTCGTTTTTTTATTTCCGTAACAAATCGACTATTTCAAAGCGCTCGATGGTTGGTGGCCCTTTGAGTTCATAGGCCGAGGCGATGGTCTTTTTTAAATCGGATTTCAGGTAGGCATCAAGTGATGCTTGATCGCGCCATAAATAAATACCAGCCCATGTTTTGTTCTTTTCGTCGTAGGTATAATATTTTTGAATGAGGCCAGGCAGCGCTTGGAAGGCGGGCATGCGTTCTTTAAAACGACGCGTGACTTCGTCATCTGGTAATTTTGACTGAAGGCCGCGAACGATCAGCATAATGGTGGGCTTTTCACTTGTCGCCGTGTTACTTGTGTTTTCGCGGTCACTACAGCCAGAAATGAATATGCAGGTAATTGCGAGCAGGAGCATGGGCAAGCGTAGCATGTGATGTGTTCCTTAGATTTTCTACGGTGAACGGTTTAAGCGGATGACCTAAAACAATGGCGGTTTGTCATCATGACGCAAATAAACTTTATGGCATAGTAACTTGGTGAGATGGGCAGTGTCTCAATGCTATACGGCTAATAACCTCGTTTAAATTGGCATTTACTGAATAATTGAAAATTCACCAAAATGCAATTAACCGCAGAGAGCGCAGAGATGTTTTTTAAAAAAATCTACAATAAAAATTACCGTTTATTGGCATTTAAAGGTAATGATATGAGCTAAGATATTTTTATAAATTCCCTCTGCGCTCTCTGCGCCCTCTGCGGTTAATCTGTCTTCGATTAAACGTATTTTCCAGGGGAATACGCGATTATTAGCCGAATAGCATTGGCAGCGTCGCCTTTTTCATATAGCCCACAAAAAAACCGCACCACGTGATATGGTGCGGTTTGACATGTAACTCAGCAGATTATTTATTGAGCGCTAACAATGTTTTAGCTGCTGCGCCAACTAAGACTTTGTGTTTATCATTCAGATTATCCAAGAGCGGTAAAATCGGCCCCATGTTTGCGATGCCGGATAAGGTCACGGCATCATGTAAGACACGAATGGGACTAATGCCATTGCGTAAGTCTTCGAGATCAACAAATAATTTACGTAAACGTTCTGCTTCGTCGTATTTTTTTGCGACAATCGCGGTGAGCATATCTGCAGATGGTTTCGGTGCGACGCAGACACAGCCAGCAGTGAAGCCAGCGACACCGAAGTCGCGCATGTGAATAATAGCGGGTTGTTCGCCGATGCCGCTGATGACGATTTTCGGATCAACGACCTGTAATAAATCCGACAAATATTTATCGTCTGGCGTATGTTTACGCACCACGGCATATTTAATCCAACTCACTAAACCATCATCGACTAATTTTTTCGCGTTAGCTATATCGAGAATGTTTTCTTCTTTTAAGTAAAGCACGCCGGGTTTGCCCACCGTTTCTACAAATTTACGAAATCCAGTCGCGTAGCCAGCAGGTGTTGATGCAAAATGTGGCGGCAACATCATAGCAGTCGGGAAATTATGATTTTTAAGTATTTTCGCCTGATCCATCATGGTGCCAAAGGCTGGTCCAACCGAAGGAACGACCCAAGTATCTTTGCCAGCAATCTCACTGAGCATCTGTAATACGGCATCATATTCAGCTAAGGAAATATGATAAAAAACCGCATTGCCACCATACAGTAACGTTGTCACGCCACTCGCTTCTAAATGACGTATCAGTTTTGTATTTTCGTCTTTATTGACGGTGAGATCTGCATTGCGCGCCAATGGCGGCACCGCA
>JAHEDF010000374.1 GCA_024641365.1 Planctomycetota bacterium
GTCCTTGTCCATAAATTCGCATGCCAACCAATCGAGTAAGGCAGGATTGGCTGGCGGTTCACCCTGAGCACCCAAATCATCAAGTACTTTACTTTGACCGATACCAAAGAATTGTTTCCATAAACGATTCATGACTGTGCGTGCTGTGAGTGGATTATCGCGTGAAATTAACCACTGCGCGAGATCTAAACGCGTCAGTTCTTTTTTCTCTTCTTTTTTCTCCGCTTTCTTGTCATCGGCCGTTACCAAAAATGCTGGCAAGGCGGGTTGCATGATCTCGCCGCTTTCATCCATCCAATTACCGCGTGGCAATAATCGTACGGTGCGTTTTTTGTTATCACTGATAGAAACTAAACAATGCGGTGCATTGGCGATGAGATCTGCTTTTGTTTTTTCCGCCAGCGCTAAGCGAACGCGTAGATCATTCAGCTCAGGTGCGATTTGTTTATAGGCTGTCTGTAACATTGTGAGCTGTTTTTCAGTGCGCTTGTCAGATGCTATTTTAAGAATCTCTGCTATTTCTTTCGTTGGTTTTGCTGCTCCTGGTGCACGAATAGGAGACGCTGTCACCGTTGTATTGAGACGTAGATGTGCTGGGCAGTGATTTTCACCATAGGCACAGGTCATGGTGAAGGTGATGTTGGTCTGCTGCGCTAAAGGCTCTGCCAGTTCAAGGTACAATGACTGATTTGTTCCTTGTCCACCCAACACGGCCCAGCCATTGTTTTTATCGGTTAAATTCCCATCGATTACAGCCGTTGCGGGAAATGCCTCCTGTTCGTATGTCGCGCTCGCCTGTTTAAAGGTAAGCCTTTTCTTGTCATTGGTAGTTGCTTCGATTTCACTGAGAACAAAATTCTGATTCGACGCGAGCCCGATGCCTTTGGATTTTTCCTTCATCACATCAAGACGGAAACCAGTAACGCCCGCTGGAGCCTGCACAGTTATTAAGTAGGTGTCTGTCCCATTACTTTGTTTGCGAACTGCGCGTTTGTCATCAATGTTGGCACTTACAGTAGTACCTTTGCTCTGCAATTTAATGTTGCCGAGTTGTGTTTTGGCGCTGACAATTTTTTGCGCCTGCCAATTACCATCATCGTCGGCAGCCAGCAGCGCCGCTTTTTCCCATGTGGCTTGCGCACCGGCTAATTCGGGATGTGGTTTGTCAAATTCAGCCTGCATGGTTATTATTTGTTGGCTGATATCATCTAATTGCTGCTGCTCACTGTTGGTAAGCACCATCATGCCATTTTCACGACGACCAATTATCGCTTCCTTAATATCTGCGAAGAACGCACCCATGGCATAAAAGTCTCGCTGGGTGAACGGATCAAATTTGTGATCGTGGCATTGCGCGCAACCCGTTGTCTGCCCCATCCACGCAGCGCCAATGGCACGCACGCGATCAGTCAGCATGCGAGCTTCGTAATCTTTTGGCTGAGCACCGCCTTCTTCAGTGGATAATATTAAGCGATTAAACGCGGACCCAACGCGCGTCTCTTGATTGGCGTCAGGTAAAAGATCACCAGCAATTTGTTCGATGGTAAAACGATCAAAGGGTTTATTAGTGGTAAATGCATTAATTACATAATCGCGATATGGCCAAATATTACGCGGGTTGTCGCTGTGATAACCAATGGTGTCTGCAAAACGTACGACATCGAGCCACGCCATCGCCATACGTTCGCCGTAATGCGGATTAGCAAGCAAACGATCTACGAGCTTGTCGTACGCATCTGGTGATTTATCGGCAATAAATGCTGCGACTTCATCAGGTGTTGGCGGCAAGCCAATGAGGTCGCTGTACAAACGACGAATGAGAATACGGCGATCTGCTTCTGGTGATGGTTTTAATCCAAGCGTTTTTAGTTTCTGCTCAACCAAAACATCAATTGCATTGACGTTAGCAGGAACGTCCGCCTTCACTGGCCTTTCGTATGCCCAATGTAATTGGTATTCAGCACCTTGCGCGATCCATTTTTGTAAAATGTCTTTTTGCCGTTGGCTTAATTTTTTGTGCGAGTCTTCCGGCGGCATAAGGTCGTCCGGATCGGTGGTAAGCAACCGCTTAACTAATTCACTCTCGTTCGGTTTGCCGGGGACAAAGGCTTCTTTTTTTAACGCTTCATCACGAACATCTAGTCGCAATTTTGCTTTACGGTGATTTTTGTCTGGACCGTGGCAGTAAAAACAGTTATCGGAGAGAATCGGCCGCACATCGCGATTAAATTCTATTTGCGCTGGAACCGCTGTGTCGCTTCCCGACACAGCGAGTATGAAAACCAACAAACCACTGATTCGAAACAGAGCTGAACTCATAGCGTTAGAGACCTATATGGATGAGTGGGTATATAGTGTAAAGTTAACGCCTACGGAGCCAACCCGTTGATGGTGATTAGAATAGGAAAAGTGTCTTATGATGAATCATCATAAGACAGGTATCTCACTTGTAATGATCCCGCCTGTCTCCGGCACCTAGGATTTGGCAAGAATTTATGTGTTAAATAATCAGATACAAAATGTATCTGATTATTTAATATGTTATTTCTATCGGTTCATTTTTGGTAAATCGATATTTTCCATCAATTGGATGATTATTAACGCCAGCGCCTGGGATTATCTGCAAGTCCACCACGACACTATTATAGTCTAGCTCCAACGTCCCGTTTACCCGGAGTACTTCGTCCTTCCAAATAACGATTTGGTTTCGGTTTTGGAGTGGGCGTCCGCGGGAAATCTGAAAGTCATCCGGTGCTTTCAGTAAAATTTTTGGATCTCCCTTTTGCAAAGCCTTCCATTTTTCAGAAATACGCTCATTTAGCGAAATGGCATAAGCAACTGGCAAGGTACGAAGTTGAATATGATGATAAACGACTATCTGCGGTTTTAGGTGTGGATTTATTTGCAGTGGCCTGACGACGGTTCCCCAACATCCTGATAACAATAGGACTGCTAGGCCTAAGATACAAAAAGAAACTTGCTGCTTGCTCGTCATGGTGCCTCTAAGCCAATCGACATTACCTTATACCTGGAATGTGTCACTTAACACTCGTAGTAATAAGACATGCATTTGAAACAAGGCGCAACCTGATTTGCCAATAAAATACAAGTCAATAGGTGCGCCAGACGATTACATGGATTTGACCTCGTTTGTTGTTTTCTGACCCCGTTTTGCCTACGGCCGATTGGCACAGCTCATCCACATAAAACCGCGCCTGCCTTGCAATTATTAGAATTCATGACATTTATGAACCATAGTGGCTTTTACCCGTTTCTTATAGGTGTTTCGCGTTAATTCACTGATCAGGAAATAACTATGTCTAGAGAATTCGCACAACTAACTGTCTTAATCATTACTTTACTTTCTTTAACAACCATTTCTGCATCAGCTTTAGATATTACCGGGAAATCGCCAACGTACTTAAACACCACAATGACACCACAGTGGCGATTGATGCCTTTAAAGAAGGCGATAGATGAAATTGAAGTTGCAATAAAAAAGCCCTGTCAACGATTTTCGGGTATAACGGAGATACAGGACACGCCGATATTCCTTCATGCGAAGGAGACCATGGATGTTAAAAGTATCTTATTAGAATTGGGAAAAAGCGTATCAATTGTCTTTACCGTTTCAGCAGACGGATGTGAGGTTGCGACCGCCGAAGAATGCTTAAGAAAACGCGTTGTGAAACGCAATTATGAACTGAATGATTATGATTTTTTTCCTCCAGTAACTTCAATAAACTATTCTCCGCTTGGCTTTCCAGCCGATCTCGACCCCACGCAAAATACGAACGAATCTTATTACTCTCAATTAGACCCAGACTCCATCATTGAATACATCATGCATAAATTTAGTCCCGGCAATTGGGAGTCTGATGATGCCGATAATGATTCTTGGGAATTTTTTGTCCCCTCAATTGAAGGGCGAAGTACTGGTACAAAAGTGGCATTTACACACATACCTGAAATACATAAACAAATACATGACACCTTGACTGTTTTAGCAAATAATTTCCATCATCAAAAACGCTGGCAAATTACTTTTGGCCTTATTGAAAATAATGCTATTTATCCGACTGGCCTTGTTGACAAAACACAAGTCGCCACTGTAAAAAATGTATGCAAGCAGCCAGTTGTTCTCACGCTGTCAGGTGAAATGGGGCAGTTAGTGCAAAGCTCCTCGTCGGAAGATCACGGTCATCCCTTATTAACCAATTTTATTGACAATCAATTAACGCCACAACAAATTGTTGTGACTCGCGGACGAAAAGCGGCTATTCGAGCTGAGTATGGCTTACAGTACACTATGCTCTCAGCCAACTTATCGTGGGTCGAAGAGTGTGATAAAACCACGACCACTGTTGTGCGAACGCCACCGCATACCACCACAAAAACAACAGAAACTGACGAATCAGGAAAAGAAAAAGTAACCGTTATCGATAGAGATGGCGAGCAAATCGTTTTAGAAGTACCCGTATTGTGGACATGGCGACCAGCGCTGGACTGCTTTCTTCCTATAGGAAAATCATTGATTTTATCCAGTGAACATCCTCGTGGCCAAGCAATTATTATCGTGGAGGAGCTGCCATGAAATATTT
>JAHEDF010000375.1 GCA_024641365.1 Planctomycetota bacterium
TGGTGTGGTTAATCCCACCGCCATATAGACAGGATCAAAAACATGGCAGCCCATGTCGCCTTGAATCCCTGTCCCAAATGCCACCCATTTGCGCCAATTTCCTGGGTGATAAGCACCCTCACGCCACGGCATGTCGGCCGCTACGCCAACGTAATTATTCCAACTCATGGTTGCTGGTGGTTCACTGGCTGGTTTAGCGTTCACCACGCCGCCCCACGGTTTATTACCGATGCCACTATGAATGGTGTGTACATTGCCAATGACACCAGCCTGCACCCATTTTTTCGTCGTTTGATATTGTTTCGTCGAATGAATTTGAATGCCCATTTGCGTTATGACTTTCATTTTTTCTGCCATATTCGCCATGGCCCGACATTCACCAATGGTGCGCGCTAATGGTTTTTGGCAGTACACATGTTTGCCCAACGCCATTGCTAATAACGCAATTGGCGCATGCATATGGTCAGTCGTGGCAACGATTACACCATCAATTTGATCAGCCATTTCTTTAAATAATTCACGGTAATCGGCGTACGATTTACATTTATATTTTTCCACCATTTTATCACAGAAATTTTTATCCGGGTCACAAACAGCAACGACATCAACGCTTTTGTGCTTAGCGACCGATGCCAAATCACCGCGCCCTTTACTGCCGACGCCAATTGCTGCGACGCGCAGACGTTTACCGTCCCCCGCTGGAGCAGGTTGCTCTTCAGCGAACAAGAAATTAGGGGGTAATAATGATGTACCAGCCGTCAAACCAGCAATTTGCAGCAAATCACGACGAGATAACGACATAGTGACCTCCTAATAGAGTAGAGTCATCGGGTTACGAGAAATACTATCATGCCCCGGCGCGCGTTTTCACTCGGGTTATGACTTATCATGTATATTTACTCACCAAGACGAGACTGTTAGTATAGCTGTTATCGAATTGGTTTCATGTGCGTGGTATAAACACGACTGATTTCATTATGAAAAATTATCATTTTGAAGAAAGGGAAATAAAACATGTGTATTAATAAGGTTGAGAGCCCAGCAATGAGAAATCTTTCATATCTTCTGACGATAAACCATGCTATTGAGATCCACGCGGTAAATTGCAGTTTAGCCTTCACAAAAGTTAAGCATGCGGATTATCAACAGAGGCCAAGTGGAGGGAATTGATAATTTTAATTTTGTAATTGGTTAATGAAGAAGAAAAATTCATATATTAATTATAGTCAAATGATAAGGTCGGCATTCAAAAAGACGCCATTTAAAACTGCGTTGTTCGTGACTGAAGTAACGAGTGGTCTTTACGGTACAGATAACTGTCAACAAAAGGCAATTTATTGTCCTAAACAAGAGGCTCAGTAGGGTGTACCTGCCAGTGCGATTTCCCTCGCGAGTGAGCTGAGCCGATTATGTATCGAATTTCAAAAAAGAGCGTAATGAGATATAGAAAAGCGCTCAACGGAAGGAGATAAACACGGTCTCTTTGCTGCCTAGCAGTTGGATAAAAGAGCTAAGCCGTTTGTGCATGTCATGTAATAATATGTATCCCAATGCGAATATTCGTCAGTGTTTATTATATGTATTGTGCTTTCGTGATGCATCATGGAGATACACCACGTTAAGGTACCATTTTCTCTGTGACACGTTCATGGTCACATCGTGGTTTTGCGACGTTTTACAGGTGCAATTGCGAATGCATTCCCAACTATACCGCCTCACACTTTTCACACATTGAGCAGAAAGCGACTATGCGACCCTTTCAGCACTGTCTTGCCAGTCTAGCCGTAGCCATTCTTGTAAATCCATTATTCGCTGCCGAGACTAAACCGCCAGCGGGTTTTGAAAAAGTAGATGTGGAGATCGCGCTGGCGCCCGTTCATGGCGATATTCGTTTTGATAAAGAAGAATTAGTCGTCGAACCCAATCAAAAAGTAAAAATTGTTTTCACCAACAATGATGAAATGCCACATAATATTATTATCTGTAAGCCAGGCACCGACACGATGGAAATTGGTAATATGGCCATACTTATGGGTGAAGCTGGTCTCGATGCTGGGTATGTTCCAAAATCAGATAAAATTTTATGGTCATTACCAATGTTATTGCCAGGTAAAACGGAGACGCTGTATTTCCAAGCGCCTGCCGAAAAAGGCGTGTACCCCTACGTGTGTACCATTCCAGGCCACTACATTAAAATGGTTGGGAAATTATATGTGGGTGAAAAACCACCACCACCCAAAAAAGGTAAAAATGCGCCAGTCGAAATTGTTGTTCACCATAAACCGTATGTCTATCGCACCGGACTTGATATTCCAAACGTTGGCAAGCGCGCTTATTCAATCGCGGTTGGTTTACCCAGTGCCATTAATTATGTTTTTGACGCCGATACCTGTGAACTGACAGCGGCATGGACGGGTGCATTCCTCGACGCTAAAAAAGATTGGACGGGGCGCGGTGGTGCTGGTGCGGAAATTATGGGAAAAGTTTTTTATACCAATAAAGACCATCAAACACTGTCTTTTTCTGGTTCGAGTAAAGACAAGCCAGTCTATAAAGGGTATCGATTGGTGGACGGTTTTCCCGTGTGGTGATAAGAAAATGACGGTAGAATTTCGCCAGGAAAATTTAAAATTAGTACAAAAATTTTCGTTTTGGTCGCTTCCTGATGTGAAGTACGTACCAAAAGAAGGAGCAAAAGTTACTGTCTCAAAACCATCGCAAGGTAAAGATGGCGAGACTATTTTAGAAGTGGAGATCGCACCATGAAAAATTTATTACTTATTAACCTATTATTTATTTCTTCAGTATGCGCGGAAGACTTTTATACCGTCGAAGACATTAAACACCCTGATGAAAACGTAGCCTTAGAAGTAGGCGGTATGTGTCTTGCTCAAAACGGCGGTCTGATGCTGACAATTCGTCGGGGTGATATCTGGCACCTCAGCACTGATGGCAAATGGACGATGTTTGCCCAAGGACTGCAAGAACCATTGGGGATTCGCCCTGGCAAAAAACCAGGAGAATATTTTGTTATTCAGCGGCCAGAAATTTCTCGTTTAGTCGATGAAAATAATGATGGCGTTGCTGATTTATATGAATCGTTTTCACGTGGTTGGGGATTTACTGCAAATTATCATGAATACGCCATGGCGTTTACACAAGATAAAGAGGGCAATCTCTATGGCGGTTTAGGTCTGCCTTTTTCAACCAAAGGTGTTTTTAATGGTAAGTGGCTTGCCTCTTTAGATGTGCAAGAACGAGGCATGTTTTTTAAAGTTGATAAAGACGGACATTATAGCCAAGTCGCGTCCGGGGTACGTGAGCCAGTTGGTAGCGTATTTCATGACAATGGTGATTTATTTATGACTGACACCCAGGGCAGTTTTATTTGCACCAACTGGGTCATTCATGTTGAGAAAGGAGATTTCCTTGGTCATCCAGAAGGCTTATTATGGGATAAGAGTCGCCCTGGGCTTGCTGATAAATTATTAAAATTGCCTGTTGAAGAACGTAATGTTGAAATTGATAAATTACGTAAACGGCCAGTTGTGTATTTACCGTATCGTAAATTAGGCGCATCTACTGGTGGATTAACCTTTGATACCACCAATGGAAAATTTGGCCCATATGCCGGCCAAATGATAATTGCGGAAGTAATCGATAGCATGTTAATACGTGCGTGCTTTGAAAAAGTAGACGGTGTTTACCAAGGTGCCGCATTTAAATTAGCATCCAATGTTGGTCGTGGTGGACTGCGTCCAGTATTTGCACCAGACGGCTCCTTATGGCTTGGTAAAACCGCACGTGGCTGGGGTCAGGGTGCTGGTTTAGCGAAGATAAATTGGACTGGCAAAGTGCCATTCGATATTAAAGAAATTAAAATCATGAAAACAGGCTTTACCGTTACATTTACTAAGAAAGTAGCAGCCTTTGATGCCGCAACCATCAAGCTCGATAGTTTCCGTTATCAATATACCAACGGCTATAATTCACCAGCTATCGATAAAAAAGAATTACCAATCACCGGTGCGACCCTGGCTGCCGACGGTATGAGTGCGGTATTACAAGTCGATGGCTTGGCAGAAGATACCGTTGTCCATTTTAATTATAAAGACTTGAAAGGTGCAGAAAACGAAGTGTCTGAATACCCAGAATCTTGGTATACATTAAATAAACTGCCTAAATAAATGGAGTTTACGATTTAGCAGCGTAAGACGTTTGCAAATATGATTGTCGGCGGATGGGCATTACTCATCCGCCGATTTTTATTGCGGTGTGGTTTAATAAATAAGCGAAAGATTGAAGCTACCATGTGCATGGCTTTGAAGACGATATGGTAACCAGCAGCCTGACTTTTTAATTTTCTCTTGTTTATTTCGACCAATGAGGCACCCCACGTTCGCATAATCGCTTCTTCATTTTTGGCCGTTTCGTAGTACGGTGGTCGGCATTCACACCTCCATCCGGAAGCACCTCCAATGATTCGCACAATTTTCGCATGCTGCTTGGTCTACTTTTTCTTCTTGGGCAACATTCCAACTAGTTTCGGAGCAGATGGTGACGATGCCACGGAACCAAAATTCACCGCCCTTTTTGATG
>JAHEDF010000376.1 GCA_024641365.1 Planctomycetota bacterium
AACCTATGGTGCGAAAGATGCAGAACGCGGCACGTCCGGAACGTTCATGTATTTAATGGAAGAAATAGGTGAGTTAGCGGAAGCATTACGTGAACCACAGTCACATGATGTACATGGTGAGTTCGCTGATTGTTTAGCATGGTTGGTGTCGTTAGCACATCTTGCAGAGGTTGATTTGGCGCAGGCGACAGCAAAAAAATATCCAGGTTTTTGTTTACGTTGTGGACAGACACCGTGTGTTTGTGAGTCGAAACCGTAATTATTTCTATGTCATTAGCATCGTTTATTGCAGCTGTTTTTCGTTGTATTCCCCCACGTATTGCGTGGCGATTTGGTGGATGGGGAGGAGAGATATTTGGTTCGTTGCCGCTTCGTGATGTAGAACGCTGTCGCGCGATGTTAAAAAAAGCATATCCAGATCATGATGCTGTTTGGGTCCATCGCATGACCAGAAAAATATTTCGTCATTTTGGTCGGATGGCATTATGGACAGCCGCAACATTACATTGGGATATTCAGCGTATGCGACGCTCCATTGTGGTGGAAGGGGGAGATAATTTACGCGCAATGATTCGCGGAGCAAAAAAGAAAGAAGGCACCGTTGGCTTTACTGGTCATTTTGGTAATTGGGAATTATTGTCGCGTGTTGGCGCAACAATGACGACATTAACTGTCGTAGGAAAACGTTTACGATCACCGCTTGCCGATGCATTAGTTAATGGTGCACGCACCCGCAATGGTGCGCGAATGATTTATCAAGATGCCCCATTTGCAGATTTTGCCCGTGAATTACGAGCAGGACATTTTTTAGCGGTATTAATTGATCAAGATATTGAACGGTTAGCAGGTGGCTTTGTACCGTGGTTTGGTGATTTAGCATATACACCAACTGGTCCAGCAGGAATTGCGCAATTAACCCGTAGTTATGTCATGCCAGCATTTTTATACGAAAAAGCTGGTCGCTGGGTTTTGCACTGTGGACCGCGACGACGTTTTCAGCGGACAAAAAACAGTGCTGCAGACGCCTTGGCGATAACAGCGTGGGCGACGGCGTATGAAGAGGCATTAGTCCGTCGCAGTCCGCATCAATGGGCGTGGTGGCATTTACGTTGGCGTACTCGTCCAACGGCAAAACCAGATGCGCTGTGTTATGATCAGGCGAATAAAATCGGGGAATAAACCGTATTTTTCAATAATATGGTCGTTGTGGGTCATCGATTCGTTTTCGACTTCCACACTTTCGGACGCTCTGCCAGCATTTAGGCTATTGCCATGACACGCTTAGGAATTCGCTCCGCTGGAAATGTTCGTAACCTCGCTGCGCCGTTATGGGACTCACATTTTTTACGCGCATGCCGCGGCGAAAAAAGTGGACGTACACCGGTCTGGTTAATGCGCCAAGCAGGTCGTTATATGCAACACTATCGTGGCATTCGTAGTGGTCGCTCATTTTTGGATTTATGTAAAGATCCAGCATTGGCCACAGAGGTCACCTTATATGCACGTGAATGGTTGGGCGTCGATGCCGCCATTATTTTTAGTGATATTTTAGTCGTGCTCGAATCACTTGGATTACCACTCGCTTTTGTTGCTGGTGATGGTCCATCTTTAGGACGTCCGGTACGCGATGCGGCTGCCGTGGATGCACTTGGTGATCCCAAAAATGCGGCGGAACAATTAGGTTATGTTTATGAAGCAATTCGTAAAACGGTTGCTGGTTTACCTGCCGATATTCCACTCATCGGTTTTTGCGGCGCACCTTTTACGCTAGCGGCTTATGCCATTGAAGGTGGATCAAGTCGTCAATTTGCACACACCAAAACATTTATGTATGGCGACCCTGGAGCGTGGCATGCCTTGCAGCAACGTTTAGTTGCAACCTTAATTCCGTATTTAAATGCGCAGATTGAGGCAGGTGCCTCGTGCGTGCAAATATTTGATTCATGGGTTGGTCATCTGACCCGCGCGGATTTTATTGAATTTGTGCAACCACATCTCAATGCATTGGTTGGTGGTATATACCCTGGGATTCCGATCATTTTATTTGGCACCGAAACCAATCATTTATCGGCATTAATTGCTGGTTGTGGCGCAGATGTTATTGGCGTCGATACGACTACTGAGTTAAATAAAGCATGGGAGCGCTGTGGCGGACCAACGCGTATTTCCGTGCAAGGTAATTTAGATCCGTGTTTATTATTAGGACCTCGTGAACGTTTATTCCAAGGTGCAGACGCGGTGTTAGCTGCAGCGGCAAACCGTCCGGGTCATATTTTTAATCTTGGTCATGGCGTCTTAAAAGAAACCAATCCCGAACAAGCAAAAGCGCTCGTCGATTATGTGCATGAGCGCACAACGGTGTAAGGTTAATAGTCGCGGTATGAAAAAAATCGCAGTAATTGGTGGTGGCATCGGCGGTCTCGCAACGGCGTTTCGTATACAGGAACAAGCTGCCGCTTTGGGTGGTGTTGAAATTACCATTTACGATAAGTGCGAGCGATTTGGCGGCGTTATTTCCTCGTCACAACGTGATGGTTTCACGCTCGAGCACGGTCCCGACTCGATAATCCGCACCAAACCAGCTGGTTTGCAATTAATTAAAGACCTTGGCTTAGAAGATAAATTACAACCAACTCAGGAACACGCCCGTTCGAGTCTAATTGCCAAAGGACGTCGTTTATTACCAGTGCCGGATGGTTTGTATTTATTAGCACCGGCTAAAATTTGGCCATTTTTAACTTCACCAATTCTCAGTCCCATGGGCAAATTACGCATGGGATTAGATTTAATTTTACCACGGCGGCGCGCTGAGGCAGAAGAGGAGTCGCTGGCCGATTTTGTGCGTCGCCGATTGGGAAAAGAAGCCCTAGAACGCATCGCACAGCCGATGATTAGCGGTATTTATACGGCTGATCCAGAACAACTAAGTTTGCGTGCAACCATGCCGCAATTTTTAGAGATGGAGCAAAAAAATCGCAGTTTAATTATTGGTATGCGTCAACGGGCACGTGAACAGGCGGTCGCAGCCGCACGTGGTCCGCGCTATGGATTATTTACCACTTTAGTTGGTGGATTAGGCACATTAACAGCAAGCTTAGAAGAACGCCTACGAGCCAAAGGGTGTTTTTTTCAAGCAAATACCGTTGTCGAATCCATAGTCAAAGCAGAGGATGGTGGATTTAATTTAACCTTGGCTGACGAATATCGCCATGTCGATTACGTGGTTTTAGCATTACCGGCGCACGCAGCCGCAACCATTTTAAAACCAGTTGATAAAGTACTCAGTTATAAATTGGCGACCATTCCTTATGCTGGCGTAGCAACGGTAAATATTGCGCTGCGCCAAGATCAACTCATGTCGTTGCCGACGGCGGCTGGTTTTGTCGTGCCAGCAGTCGAAGGGCGCACCTTAATTGCCTGTACCTTTGGCCATCACAAATATGCGAACCGTGTTCCGGATGGACATGCTTTATTACGTGGGTTTGTTGGCGGTGCACTCCATGAAGCCGTTTTGGAACGGAGTGATGACGATATTGTTGATGGTGTATTACGTGATTTGCGAGATTTAGTTGGTTTGCAAGGCCAGCCGCTTTTCACGACGGTGCATCGCTGGCCAAAAGCCATGGCGCAATATGTATTAGGCCACACAGAAAGTGTGGCGGTTATTCGTTCGCGCGAGCGTCAAATCCCTGGTTTAGCATTAGTCAGCAATGGTTTTGAAGGTGTCGGTATTCCGGATTTAGCAGCACAAGCAGAAGTTGCTGCAGAACGCATAACGGGATTTAATCGCCAATTACCACATGCCATTGACGACGAAAACACCCGCGCTGATACGGCATAAAAGACGGTATCATAGCAGCCCAATTGAATTAACCGCAGAGGACGCAGAGAGCGCAGAGATAGTTTATTTTCAACAAATCTACAATAAATAGTACATTTTAAGGCAATTGAATTGGCCAAGATGCTTTTATAAATACCCTCTGCGCTCTCTGCGTCCTCTGCGGTTAATATGTCTGAAAAATTGTACCAATTCCGGCTCACTATATCCTAAATAATAAGCCACTTACATGGAGGACCGGAGGACCGGAGAAATACTAAGGTGGAAATCTTGTGGTTATTGAAAAAAAGCACAGTTTTTTCTTCGGTTCTCTGGTTCTCCATGTTATTTTGTTGCCATTACGGATGATTTGAGGCGGAATTAGTATTACTTTATATTTATCAGTGACTATTTTGTATCACGACTCGGCATGGTGCCTACCATGCCGGGTTGCCAGCCAATAAATGGTATGAATTGCACATGATCACCTTTGTTTAACTCACAACCTATTGGTAAATTTATCAGGCCATCACTGCACGCAGCGGCAATCAGATCTCCACTGCCATTCCATGGTGTTCTTTCTACGCCGCCATGAGTGAACCGCGCTGGCATAAATTGCTGGCGCGGAGATTTATTTGCCGTTGGTGATGTGAGGGGGAGCGATAACCAGGATGGAAGTGGCGCGCCTAAAAATTTATGAATCAGTGGCAATAAAAATAAATGCGCGGTTGCAACCACGCTGACGGGATTACCTGGCAGGCCAATAAAAAAAGTATT